>CAYUYB010000033.1:0-14415 GCA_964449025.1 uncultured Desulfobacteraceae bacterium | reverse complement strand
TTAAACGATGTTGCTTGGTGTCCGCAATATCTATCAACTAATTTGGAGAAGAACCCCTTTTTAAAATATTATCGTAATCCGCCACGAGTCGAAATGCTTGAGTCAATTTTTCTACGAATAGCTTTTGGTCCATGAGGATTGGTCCAGGTTGATTCATTATCGAGTTGTTAATAGTGCCTAGTGTAATTTGCAAGGCGAAGCGGACGTTTGTTTGTTCCAAATCAGTTAATGGGCGGTTGGCTAGTTCACTTAATTTTGCAATAATCCTGCTTGCGAGGTTGTGACCAGACTGTCTGATTGGCGCCCAGAATTCAGGCTCGCGTATACTGCGTACCATTGCGGCCCGCCAGAATTTGCGGTTTATCCATAAGTAATGAACAATGTCTTTTATTAATTCATCTATAAAATCATCATTATGCGAGGCAGAAAATAAGTGCTCGTGAGTTACATGACGAGTTTTTAGATGATACGCGACCATGGCATCGAAAAATTCGTCTTTACTTCGGAATCGCGTATAAAACGCACCAACGGAATAACCGGCTGATTGAGAAACCTGAGCAACTGTAATTGAATCAAACTCTCGCTTTTTTAATAATCGAAAACCTGTTTTGATCAAAGCATCATATGTTTTTTTACTTCTATTCTGCTTGATACTTAATCCAGGAAGCGTTGTTAAGTGCTTATCCTTAAGTTTCATAATGTTTATCTGTATAATTTTTTTTGTTCATAACACCCCCCCCTATTTTAGGGGTTGAGTATAGATGAAGTAGCCTCATTGTCAAGTAAATTACTGGTATATGATATAGTGTGTGAAAGACTTTCAAGGTCTTCCACCAGCATAGGCTCAGATCGAATAGCATGTTCTGATCAATTTATTTGATATGCATCGCAGTTCGATAATACAGGTGTATGATATGATCAAGAAAAAATCTGCGGGGATCCCCCTATAACATTTGTTGTACATAGTCAACCGCGTTTTTAAAGATAAGGATGCCGTCTCCTTTTTTATTCTCGATTCCTTTTCCTTCCCTCAAAAGGGCCTCTTTCCGCCTGGTCCAGTCAGGATGGTTCATATATGAATGGAATGCCTCCGGGTGGGGCATAAGACCGAAGATCCTTCCGGTAGGATCGCATATCCCTGCTATATCTTTCAGGGAGCCGTTTGGATTTGAAGGCCATTTCCCATGAGCAATTTCATAGTCTTGATCCGCATATTGCATAACTATCTGATTGTTACTGGAAAGCAGATTTATGTCGGTTTCAGAGGCGAAAAATTTCCCTTCCCCGTGCCTTACAGGCAGTTCAATGTGAGTAAGTCCCTTGGTAAACACACATGGTGAGGCCGGATTTATCTTCAGGTTTACCCAGGAATCAATGAAATTGCCGGAGTCATTCGCAGTAATGGCTACACGGCGCTCGCTGTAGTTGTGATCGAAGCCGGGAAGGAGGCCCATGTTGACAATGGACTGGAAACCGTTACAGATGCCTATTATGAGCTTACCCTCTTCTATAAAGCGATAGATCTTTTCCCCGATATTGGACTTGAGCTTTGACGCCAGGATTGTGCCTGCTCCGTGGTCATCCGCCCAACTGAAACCCCCACCGAAGACCAAGATATGGTGATCGGAAAGGCCCGTTTCAGGGGCTGATCTTTCCCGATGGATCAGTTCATTGATATGTATCCTTTGTGCTTGGGCACCTGCTCTTTTGAGGGAGTACTCTGTTTCATAGTCGCAGTTTAGTCCATAACCTGCTAAAATCAGTGCCTTCACCGCCGTCATATCAGTCCTCCAAAAGGTCTTTTCCATGAATCCTTTAATACCGTGATATCTTCCTCAATAATCGCCGAACCATCTGTCCCATAAACCTTGAAAACGGTTGATTCTGTAACAGTCCCCACCTTGTCTACACTCATACCCGAAAAGAGTTTTTCAAAAGGCTCCTGTCTGGCTGGGTCAACTGTGACCAAAAAACGGCCGGCTGACTCTGAGTATAGTGATATTGTATCTGTTAGATTATTATCGGAAGGCACGTCTTTGAGATGGATCTCCATTCCGTTTTCACCGCCCATAGCGATCAAAGCCAGATGGATTCCCAGTCCGCCTCTTGACACGGCGTGAGCAGACGAGATGAGGTCATTTTGAATGGCCTTATGCAGGGTCTGGTAGAGGAACAAGGTCTCCTCAACTTGCACATGCGGCACGTTAAGGCCTGACCGTCCCATCATCTGATAATATTCCCCGCCACCCAGTTCGTTGCGGGTCTTGCCGAGCAAGTAAACAAGGTCTCCGGGAAACTTGGTATCCATTGTAACACACTTTTGGATGTCCTTAATTACACTGGAGACCGTGAACAGAAGGGTAGGCATACCGGATACCTTGCGTCTTTCTCCGTAGGGCCCTTCAAGGTTCCCATCGATATACATACTGTCCTTGCCTGATAAGAGAGGAATACCATAGGAAAGACAATAATCACGCAGGGCCCAGTTGGCCCTTACCAGCTGGGCGGCTTTGTATTTTCCGTCCGGATTCAGCTCGTTATGGTACTGGATGCTGGGCCAACAGAAATTGTCCACTCCTCCCAAGTGATCCGGGTCTGCTCCGACAGCAACCACTCTTCTGACCGCCTCATCAATGGTAACGGCGGTCATGTGGTAGGTGTCGATCTCGGAGTAGAAGGGATTCAGCGCCTGTGATACCACGATACCCCTGTCGGACCCTAGGACAGGCATAACCACCGTCGCGTCGCTGGGCATATCACGGTATTTTCCCACAAGGGGTTTGATAATACATCCTCCCTGGACCTCGTGGTCATACTGCCTGGCGATCCAGTTTTTAGAACAGATATTGGGCCGGGACAACATGGATCTCAGGACCTCCCCATGCCGCTTAGGTTCGCTTAGCACCGGCTCCGTGAGCCCTCTCAGATCGGGGCTCACCCATTCGGCGTCAAATTCCCACTGCGGAAAATCCGATTTCATGAAACTCATGCTTATTAAGGCACAGGTCTTGCCTTCGTAATCCAGTTTGAGATATCCGGAATCATTATACTCGCCTATAACGGTTGATTCCACGGCGTGTTTAGCTGAAAGCTCCATGAAACGATGGATGTGTTCGGGTTTGACGGCGATAGTCATCCTCTCCTGTGATTCAGAGACCCATATCTCCCACTGGTCCAAACCGCTATATTTCAAGGGAACCTTGTCCAGGTCCACTTGGCAACCGTTACTGTATTGGGCGGATTCGCCCACGGAGGAAGACAGCCCGCCGCCTCCGTTGTCTGTAATAAATGAAATAATGCCTTCATCCCTGGCCTCGAGAAGGAAATCATGCATCTTCTTTTGGGTATAGGGGTCTCCAATCTGGACATGACCGGCAGGTGTGTGTTCGCTGTATGCCTCGGAAGCCGCGGTAACACCGTGTATGCCGTCTTTTCCCACTCTGCCTCCGGACATGACGATAAGATCTCCGGGTCTGGGCCTTTTCAAATGAGATGACTCGCCTGCTATGGTAGCGGGCATTATTCCCATCGCGGTGACAAATACCAGGCATTTGCCCATGTAGCTGTTGTCAAAGAGAACCTGCCCGAATGTTGTGGGAACGCCACTTTTATTTCCTCCGTCTTTAACACCTTCTATTACCCCATCCAGGAGGCGCCTGGGATGGAGATGAGGCTTCAATTCGCCGTTATAGTCGCGATGGCCCACGCAGTAAGCGTACATTCCAAGTATCAGCTTTGCCCCCTTACCGGTGCCCATGGGGTCCCGGTATATTCCCACTATGCCGGTGATTGCACCTCCGTACGCCTCCATATTTGAGGGGCTGTTATGGGTTTCACCGGTAATGACATAGTAAAAATCGTCATTAAAACGCCCGACACCGGCGTTATCCCACAACACGGATACGACCCAGTCTTTTTTCTCTTTAATGGCAAGGGTGGGGGTCTCTATACAGGACTTAAAAAGGTTGTCAACGATTTCCTTTTCTCCACTGGAAACATCAAGGTATCTGAAAAGACCTTTGAATGTATTGTGATTGCAGTGGTCGCTCCGGGCCTGGGAGATATACTCCAGTTCCACGTCCGTAGGCAATTCAAGCCCGTGACGCCTTCTTATATTAAGGATGTCTTCTCGTAAAAAATAATCTCGGATGGTGGGAATATCTTTGTCCTGTAAGGCGAGGTTTCGTTCACGGGAGATGCCTTTCAATTCTTCATCGCTCCCGATAGCTATTGTGCTTACGCTGGGGACATGATCCAGGATAACCTTGGGAACTATAAAACCTATCCCTTCATTATTATCCCAATTCTCCCTGGAATATATCCTGTACTGCTGTATTATGTCATTGGCGAGTATTTCTATAGCAATTTTATTAACTTGGTCTTTTGAGAGGTTGCCCCGGATCTCGTATAATTTTGAGGTGTAAACGGCCTCATGGGACTGAAACCTTATATTGAGGAGATCTTCAATAGCCTCTACAGCCGTACTCCCTGCAGTATCTCTTACGCCGGGCCGGAAGCCTATCCATATCAACCAGTCAAATCCGTGGGCTGTGGGGCTGAAGGACGACTCCTCAGTCACGGGATTGGTGAAGATTTCCTTTTTGATCCTCTTTAATTGATTATCATCAAGTTCCGCGTCGATGGTTAGAACCTCAATAACTCGCACATCTTCTATTTCAAAGCCGAAGTAATCTTCTGCTTTTTTTGCAAGGTTCATCCCCTCGGCGTCGGTCAATCCCTTTTTGAGTCTAATTTCCAGCCGCTGTGTCATCTGGGTCCCCTTGTTTGGCTATTCGAAATTATAATAAAAAGCAGAGATTTCCAGCCAGAATGCACCCCTGTTTATGGGGTTCTTTCAACTTTAAATGAATTGTCTCCGTGAGTCAATACAGTAACTTAATGGTAATTGGGTTGAAATGGAGGTGATCAATGCATATATTATGTAAAAAGCGATTTTAAGGGGATTTCCTAAAAAGGATCATCAGGTTGCTCGGGCTTAATAGCACATATATGCGGCGGCTGTTTTCTCCCAGCTAATGGGAATAGCACTTCAAACAATACTTATTAAACTAGGATTTGCAGAATGATATAATTAGTGTTAATAATATTTAGGTATCAGAGAGCCTCCCGATTTATGATCAGGAAGGCCTTTGGTTACAAAGAGGCAAATATGAAAGATGATAAGACATACGAGGAGAAGGGTGGCGAAAAATTACCCAATCAGCAGGAACTTGAAAAGGAGTTGAGCGATTACCTATCAAAGAAGTATGGAAACCGCATCAAGATAATATCACCTTTCCTTTATCCCAAGGGGGAGGAGGACAGTTCGGATGACAGCGCAACGTCGGATGGGAAGATATCAGGCCCTTCATTTGATATGCTGCCGGAGGAGCTGGAGGCCTACCTTGATACCTTTGTGGTAAAACAGAAGAGTGCCAAGGCTGTACTGGCCACGAAGATATGCACACACTTCAACCGGGTTAATTACCTGAAAAGTCTTTCGGATAAGAAAAAGAACGCCGCTGTCGGGACGATCAAGAATAATGTTTTAATGATAGGTCCTACAGGTGTGGGCAAGACATATATTATAAAACTCATAGCACAGAAGCTCGGTGTTCCACTGGTTAAAGGTGATGCCACGAAATTCAGCGAGACCGGTTATGTAGGCGGTGATGTGGAAGACCTGGTAAGGGATCTTTTCTACGAAGCGGACGAGAATATCGAACTCGCACAGAACGGGATAATCTATATTGATGAGATAGACAAGATATCATCATCACAAAACATTATCGGACATGATGTATCCCGTACCGGTGTCCAGCGTGCCCTGTTAAAGCCCATGGAAGAGACAGAAGTGGATTTAAAGGTCCCCCATGACGCTGTTTCCCAGATCCAGGCGATTGAACATTTCAGGAGGACAGGGAAAAAGGAAAAGAAGGTCGTGAACACAAAAAACATCCTTTTTATCATGAGCGGCGCCTTTAGTGAGCTGGCGGATATAGTAAAGAAGAGGCTTCAGAAACAGGGGATTGGCTTCGAAGCGGATGTAAGACCCGCGGAAGTCCCCTGGGAGATATTGAAGGAGGTAAAGGCTCAGGATCTGGTCGAGTTCGGATTTGAGACCGAATTCGTGGGAAGGTTACCTGTGATTGTAGTTTTTGATGAATTGGCAAAGGAAGATCTGGTAGAGATCCTCAAAAATCCCAATAATCCCATTATCGTGGGCAAGAGACAGGATTTTAGGGCTTACGGAATCGATGTTAAGTTCGAGGACGAGGCCATCTCTAAGATAGCTGAGATAGCGGCCGAGGAAAAGACAGGGGCCCGTGGCCTTGTAAGTGCGATCGAGAAAGTGCTTATCCCCTTTGAAAAACACCTCCCGTCCACTAACATCAAAACACTACTCGTAACCCCTGAAATGGTGGAAGATCCCGAGGGGGAACTATTAGCCCTTAAGGAAAGCTGGGATGATCCTCAAAGGGCTGAGAGGTTTGAGAATATGGCCACCCGCGAGCTCAGGAATATAATGGATTTTATATCCTCCAGAGAAGGAGATTTTCGGCAATTAGCCGGTTTTGACATCTATGAGGAAAGAAAGAGGATCATAGCTGACCTATATATAAGGACAGCTACTGATGTTAACTCGGCATTTGAAGATTTTCTCCGGATGTACAGGGCGATCAGAGAGGAGGAGGCTTTACTGACAGAGAAGCTGGATGTGAAGATTGTTCTTGAGGAAAGCGCCGTTGATGAACTTATAAGGCAATCGATTGAGACAGGAAGAGATCCAGGGCAAATTACGTTTTATATGGCCAGGAAACTTGAATACGGGCTCAAACTCATCAGGGACAGATCAGGTGTGAATGAATTTACTATCAACGGTGATGCAATAGCCGATATGGAGAATTATATCAATCTTCTCCTAAAGAAGTACTATAGAGAGGATATGAATTCCGATATGAAGGATGTCTTTCAGGATCCCAGAGCCATTGAGGAAAAATACTAAAACATTGAGCTGATTTAATGATAGGCGTTTCGAAACTTTATTGCGGCACAGTCGAACCCTCTGACGCCCTCCGTTATGGTAGAATGTCCGGAGATTTGCCCCCCCATCTTCTCCAGTTTTCTATTGATAAAAAGCCGGTTGTCGTATGGAATGTGACTCGTGCCTGTAACCTTAATTGTGTGCATTGCTATGCCAGATCGACTGAGAAGACTGGAGAGAAGGAATTATCAACGCCACAGGCTATGGCCGTGATTGACGATTTGGCGGAATTTGGTTCGCCAGTAATACTTTTATCGGGCGGCGAACCGATGATGCGTCCGGACATTATTGATATTGCGGCTTATGCTGTGAATAAGGGCTTGAGGGCGGTGATATCAACCAACGGCACTCTGATTGACAGACAAAAGGCCGAGGATCTAAAAACTATCGGTCTGTCATATGTCGGAGTGAGTCTGGATGGGATGGAAGAGGTTCATGATCGATTCCGGCGTAAGAAGGGTGCATTCAAGGATGCACTCAAAGGCATAAGGAATTGTCAGGAGGCCGGAATCAAGGTGGGATTGCGGTTCACGATGAACCGTTTAAACAGGCAAGAGATATCATCCATTTTTGACCTACTTGAGGATATGGATATCCCGAGGATCTGTTTTTATCACCTGGTTTATGCTGGGCGTGGCACTGAATTGATGGATCAGGATCTGTCTCATGAGGAGAGCCGCAGGGCTGTTGATCTTATAATGGATCGGACCAGAGATCTGCATGAACGTGGACTATCCAAAGAGGTTCTAACGGTTGATAATCATGCTGATGGACCGTATATATATCTTAGGATGGTGAGGGAGAAAAACCCCGGGGCAGAGAAAGCGCTTCAGCTCCTTAAGATGAATGAAGGCAACAGCTCCGGTAGAGGTATAGGTTGTATTAGCTGGGACGGTTCTGTATATGCGGATCAGTTTTGGAGACACCACAGTTTTGGGAACGTGATGGAAAAGCCCTTCAGCAAGATATGGACAGACCTTTCCGATCCCCTTATGGCCAAGCTGAAGGATAAGAAGAGATATGTAAAGGGACGATGCGCCGGGTGCCGTTGGCTCGATATCTGTGCAGGAAATTTCAGGGTTAGGGCGGAGGCAGCGACAGGCGACTTGTGGGCCCCTGATCCGGCCTGTTATTTGACGGATGAGGAAATAGCATGATGCACCCTTCTCGGAAATTTGTGTTAAAATATTAAGATATTAATCTCTTCTTAGATAATTATAGGGTGGCGGAAGGCATAACCTCTTCTTACCGCCTTATCAACTTTCATTGTCCAATAATCAATGCATGATAATAAGGGAGGGCATCTCTATGATTATTCGTCCACGTCGTTTAAGAAGAACTTCGGCTATCAGGGATATGGTTAGGGAAACAAACCTTTCACCAAAAGACTTTATTTTCCCCATTTTTGTAAGGTACGGTCATAACGAAAAAGAGCCTATTACTTCCATGCCGGAACAATACAGGTTCTCTGTCGATACGGTGGTTAATGAAGCAGAAGAGATCAGCTCCTTGGGTATACCTTCGATTATCCTGTTCGGCATCCCTCAAGAAAAGGACGCGGTAGGAAGCAGTGCCTATGATGAAGATGGAGTGGTGCAAAGGGCGATAAAAGCCATTAAAGACAGACTCCCTGATATGGTGGTTATCACTGACGTATGCCTGTGCGAGTATACTGACCATGGTCATTGCGGCGTTATTAAGAATGGAAAGGTAGATAATGACACTACTGTTGAACTGCTGGCAAGGGAGGCCCTTACTCATGCTAAGGCAGGGGCGGATTTTGTGGCCCCATCAGACATGATGGATGGCCGGGTCGCGGCAATACGTAAGGAACTTGATGAAAATGGTTTTCATGATACGGGCATCCTTTCGTATGCGGTAAAGTATGCCTCTGCCTTTTTCGGTCCATTCAGGGAGGCGGCAGATTCCGCACCTCAATTTGGAGACAGGTCCGGATATCAGATGGATCCGGCCAATGCCAGTGAGGCAATAAAAGAAGCCATCTTGGATATGGAAGAGGGGGCTGATATGATTATGGTAAAGCCCGCTTTGCCCTATCTGGATATTATAAGGAGAGTGCGTGAAGAATGCCTCCTGCCTCTGGCGGCCTATAATGTGAGCGGTGAATATTCCATGATTAAGGCGGCCGATCAGAAAGGATGGATAGACGGTAAAAAGGTTATGATGGAAGCCCTTATATGTATCAAGAGGGCCGGAGCGGATCTTATTATAACCTATTTTGCCAAGGATGCGGCGCGTGTGCTTGGAGAATACATATGAAAGATACGTCTGATCCATACGATTCTCCAAGGCTCGTGGCATGGGAAGTAACCAGGAGATGCAACCTGAACTGTGTTCATTGCAGGGCATCATCCGAAAGGGGCCCTTATAGCGGTGAATTGGGACATGCCAAGGCTATGGAGATCTTGGACCAGATTGCCCTGGTAGGGAATCCGATCATAATCCTTACAGGTGGAGAGCCCCTTCTCCGGGAGGATATCTTTGATCTGGCCCGTTATGGGACCCAAAAGGGATTGCGAATGGCCCTGGCCACCAACGGGACGCTTCTCACCACCCAGCTCGCGGAGGAAGTCAAGGCATCAGGGATTGAGAGGGTGAGCATATCTCTTGACGGTGCTGATGCGAAGGAACACGATAGTTTCCGACAGGTGCAAGGTGCGTTTGATGCCTCGCTGAGGGGGATAGCGATATTGAAAGCTGAAGGGATCGAGTTCCAGATAAACACCACTATCACCAGACACAATGTCCGTTCCATAGATAAGATCTTACAAACAGCTGTGGATCTAGGGGCGGTTGCCCACCATATCTTTTTGCTTGTCCCTACCGGCAGGGCAAGGGAAATGGTTGATCAGGAGATCGGGCCTGTGGAGTATGAAAGGGTATTACATTGGTTCTACGAAATGAGAAGCAAGACACCTCTTCATCTTAAGGCAACCTGCGCTCCCCATTATTATAGGATATTGCGTCAGGAGGCTCAAGCAAGGGGGGAACGGGTGGATTTTTATACCTATGGCCTAGATGCCGTCACAAGGGGTTGCCTTGCAGGGACAGGATTCAGTTTTATATCCTATGATGGTATTGTGCAACCTTGTGGATATCTTGAATTGAACTGCGGTGATCTAAAATTGTCCTCATTTGGTTATATATGGAGGAATTCGGAGGTATTTAAAAAATTGAGGGATCCTTCTGCTTATAAGGGTAAATGTGGCAGGTGTGAGTATCTGCAATTTTGCGGAGGGTGTCGCGCTAGGGCCTATGAAGCCACAGGAGATTACATGTCAGAAGAGCCAATGTGTATATACCAGCCCAAATTAGCTGATAGCTCATAGCCATTGGGTTTGAATCTATACTTTTAATCAGATCCCATAATCTCGCACCTTATACTTTGAAATCAAGATATGGATAGTATTGATAGACAAATATTAAATGAGATACAGTCGGATTTCCCCATTACTTCAAGACCCTATCTCGATATGGGCAAACATCTTGATTTGACGGAGCAAGAGGTCTTTGAGAGGGTAAAAAGGCTCAAGCTGGAAGGGATTATTAGAAGGATAGGGGGGAATTTTAATTCAAGAAGACTTGGTTTTACCAGCACATTATGCGCTGCAAGAGTGCCGGAAGAAAAGGTTAAAGGCTTTGTTGATGTGGTCAATGGATATAAGGGTGTAACGCACAACTATTTAAGGAATCATGATTACAATGTATGGTTTACCTTCATGGCTCCGGCTAAGGAATATATTAATAATGCCCTGAAGGAGATATCAGAAATAACAGGCATTGATGATATCTTGGATCTGCAGGCAGTTAGGATCTTTAAACTAAAAGTGGATCTTGAGGTTTAATATTCCTTGTTTTCCATCCTATATTTATGCATTTCCAGTTCCTCCTCGGTAATCTTACCTTCCTCGAGTAGCAGATCGCCGATGCCGTCGTTCCAGAGTTCTGGGACGGATAGTAAGGCGTCTACAGTTTTACCTTTGGTGCTGAAGACTGTATATTTCAGCGTAAGTTCTGATTTTTTAAGCAGTTTTGGGGGGAACCAGTTATCAAGTATTATGTAATGATAGGCCAGCAAGAAATAAAAGGCAGCCACTATGAGACCAAGAATGACGATTTTTTTCAGGAAAGATATCATATTGAAACCCCTTCAAAATGGATTAGCAGGAGTTATGCGAGTAGCAACCGCAAAGGCAGTATTCTACCCGCTTATGAAAGTATTTGGGTTTTGTCTTTATCAATTATCAATAATTATATAGATAAGTTGCTGACTATGCAAATTTTTTGGATAATAACAGGATCTAAGTATAAAAAACAGCATTCATGTGTCAAGTGAGACAATCCCGATGGCCCATCTAATTTGTGATTAATCGATGCACAGGATGGATCAGGGGTCAAGTCTAGCAACTGGTAATCGATTTTGTTAAAGTGCATGCGCCAAGATATTATGTATCCCAGGCCGGGGTTTCAATTCCCCGTCTCTCTAGCAGCGTACCTTCCATAAGGTAAAGGTCTACCAAAGAGTTAAGATATCCTATCGTGGCCTCTGACTCAGCTAGCTTCGCTTCAGTGAAATCACGCTGAGCCTGTAATACCAGGATATTGGTCGATTTCCCTACTCGGAATTTTTCCAGTTCGGCATCCATGTTTATCTTTTGAAGTTCTCTTGTCACCCTTGTCGCCGCTATCATCTCTCTTGATTTAATGGCCTCGATATAGGAGGACCTGACATCAAGAGCCACAAGTCTTTCCATGTTTTTCAGAGACAGTTCCATCTGCTCCAGGGACCGTATAGACCTTTGATGCTTGGCCTTAGCGCTCCGATTGGAAAAAGGCACCGTCAGGGTGAGGCCGGAGGTCAAGCTGGAATAGGGGCTTCCCGGATCTGGTACAGCATCAGTGAAGGATTCCGCGTAGCTGCTTCTTCCATAGGTTACAAAAAAATCCAGACGCGGCAGAAGCCCGTTTTTGGTCTGCTGGACATCAAGTTCTCCCTTTTTCATGGAAAGCCTTGCCTGCAAGAGATCAGCTCGGTACTTTAATCCTAGCTTTTCATGAACTGTAACCGTATCCATCGCCTCATCTGGCACAAATGGTTTATCAACAGTTGCCGGCGACATTCCCCATATACCTTCTCCTTGTGGATTCAAGAGGTAGAGGAATTTTAGACGGGCCTTTTCATAGTTGCTCTGGGCGTCGATAAGGGCCTCTCGCCGAGCCGCCACCTCCGCGTTTACGGCCGCGAGTTCTATCTCAGCAAGTTTCCCGACCGCTACTCGTTCCTTTGATTCATCCAACTGGCGTTCAGCAAGGGCAAGGGATTCCTTCTTGATGGATATCTTCTCTCCGGCAAGGTAGAGGCTCCAGTACGCTTTTTCAACGCTGGCCACAAGATTCTCGGCAACAGCCTTTAATTCTTCCTGTGAGATATCCACGTCTATCTTCGCCTTTCTCAGACTCGCGAGATTTGTCCCCGTCCCGAATCCCTGCAACAGGGATTGAGTCAGCTTGATCTCAAGGTTACCAATGGCCTGATCAGTATAAAGGCTTGAAATAGAACCGGATATACCGGCGTTCAAATCTAGGGTTGTTCCTGTGGGAAGGGTTTCAGATAAGCCGATGCTTACTTTAGAACGTTCCATGGTAAGTTGAATAGGTTCTGGTCTGACGCCAAGTTGGGCCTCGGTTTTAGTCTTGCTCTGGTTGGCTGAAACAGTCACCTGGGGATCAAACTGAGCGCGCTGCTCTTCTACTGAGGTGTAGGTAATCTGTGATTGAAGGCGTTGAATCGTGACAGTCGGATTATTCTCCAGTGCATTTAATATGGAATCCCGGATGGTTACATCAAAGGACTGTCCATTTGAAAGGTCCTTAAAGATATCCCCGGATATATCGTCAGGCTGTTCGCCCCGGGAACTAGCAGAGAAAAATACCAGGAAGAGAAACAATATCCATGGGATAAGGCGCCTCTCTTTTAATTCTCGAGAAATATATAGTCTCATCGTGTCACCGTTATATTTTCGGTTTGCTGTCTTCGATTGAACATAGAGTAGACCACAGGGATAAGGATGAGGGTTATCAACATGGAAGTGATGAGTCCCCCCATAACGACCCTTGCCATGGGCGACTGGTATTCGCCTCCTTCCCCTAGGCCCAGGGAGAGAGGGAGTAATGCGAGTACAGTGGTAGAGGTCGTCATGATGACCGGGCGCAATCGCCTTGACCCTGCCAGACTGATGGCATCAAGGAATTCCATTCTGTGAATTCGTATCAACTGATTTGTATAATCAACCAAGACTATAGCATTGTTGACAACTATGCCTGCCAGCATGATGCAGCCTATAAATGCGTACATACTGAAATTTGTGTTAAAAAGGATCATGACCAACGTGACCCCTATCAACGCCATGGGGATAGAAAACATAACTATAAACGGGTCCTTGAAGGATTCGTATTGTCCGGCCAAGACAAAATAAATAAGCACAATGGCAAGGATTAATCCGATCATCAATTCTCTGTAGGCTTCCTGCTGCTCTTCATAATCCGCACCGAAAAGGATGGAAAAGTCCTTCGGTACAGGGATAGATTGAAGGTTGGATCTTATATCTGAAATGATCGATCCCATGTCCCTTCCCGTGTAGTTGGCATCGACTGTTATTATCCTTTCCTGGTCCTTCCTTTCGATTTGCATGGGACCTTCCCCGGATTCGGCGACTACGACATTCCTCAGGGCAACCGGATTACCCTGGTGGTTGACCACCGTGAGATCAAGCAGGTTCGCCAGATTATTTCTGTCGTTTTCGCTCAGCCTTACCAGTATTGTATACTCGTCCCCGCCTTCCCGCAGATAGGAGGCGCGGGTCCCGCCCACGGCTGTTTCAAGGGCATTCCCAATAAGAGAAACCGTCAATCCCATGTCGGCTGCCTTTTTGCGGTCGATCCTTATAATCTGTTCAGGCCTTCCCTCATCGCGGCTAATATCCGTGTCGGTGATGCCCGGGACAGCCTTTACTATCTCGTTTACTCTTGTGGCGAGTTCCTGTGCGGTATCCAGGTCATAGCCTCGCACCTCTACACTGATGCTTTCTCCTCCCCCCATGGAGGTGGTCATCCTGAGCGCGAAATTCATCCCCTGCCTCATGGTGGCAGTCACACCGGGGATATCCGAAAGCACCCCGCGCAGGTCATTGGCTATGTCTTCACTGCTGCGGTTGCGTTCATTTTGGGGGACAAGATAGACCTCGATACGGGAGGAATTGTTGCTGGAAGAACCCCCCGGTCCAAAGCCGCCTCCTCCTATCCGCGAGAAGATGTTTGTCATCTCAGGGACTTCCTTGCGGATGATCTCT
>CAYUYB010000032.1:0-14554 GCA_964449025.1 uncultured Desulfobacteraceae bacterium | reverse complement strand
AGCTTAAAGGCCGCTGCCTGATCGTTGTGTTCCCTTACCCTGATAGCAAGTTCTATCTCCTCTTCCTTGGTCAGCAGGTTGTACTTTTTGATCTCGTGTAGGTAGAACTGAAGGGGATCATAGGGCACAACAGCCCTTTCCGCGTTTTGATACGAGGGAGTAAGATCAGTAGGGGCGTACACATCGATCCTGATGTCGTTCTCGTTGGTTTCTGATTTGTGTTTATCAGCCATTGTTTTTAACCCAACAGGCCGTCATTACCTAAGGCCTTACGGTATCTCACCGCACGATCAATTCCCACGGTGGGGATTTTAGACTTCGACGAGCTCATGTCGAGTCGCGGTTAGGTATCAGCAGTCAGCCAAGTATCTTTTTTCTATTTTACAGCAACCCTGATATACTTCTTTTTGCCCGCCCGCAATAATATGGAATCAGCATCCATATCATTCAAGTTTATGATCTGATCAAAAGCACCAAGCTTTTTCCCGTTGACATAGGCGCCTCCTTGGGAGATAAGGCGACGCGCCTCGGACTTGGTGGCACAAAGACTTGCCTCTTCGAATAGAATATAAGCGGGGATCCCGTTCTTAATAACAGTTTTTTCTATATGAAAAGTGGGCACGGACTCGGATAATCCGGAATCTTCATCTCCAAACAGATGTCGGGAGGCACGCCTTGCCTTTTCAGCTTCCTCCCTGCCATGACAGATGGCAGTAGCCTCGACGGCCAGTACTTCCTTGGCGTACCTGATATCAGCGTCCCGTAATGCCCCCAACCTCTTAATTTCGTCCATGGACAGGAATGTAAACAGGGATAAGAATCGGACTATGTCCTTATCGTCCTGGTTTACCCAGTACTGGTAATATTCATATGGGGATGTCAATGCGGCATCAAGCCATATGGTGCCTTTGTGTGTCTTACCCATTTTTGTGCCACTCGAGGTCGTGATTAGTGGAAAGGTAAGTCCGTGTACCATCTCACCATCCAGGCGCCTTATGAGTTCTATCCCGGCGAGGATATTCCCCCACTGATCATTTCCGCCCATTTGCAGACGGCAATCGTATTGTTTGAAAAGATATCTGAAGTCATAGGCCTGCAATAGCATGTAATTGAATTCTATAAAATTGAGGCCTGTCTTCATCCGGGCCCTGTAAGTTTCGGCCGTCAGCATCCTGTTGACACTGAAATGACGCCCGATGGTTCTCAGAAAATCAATGTAATTCAGGTCCGACAGCCAGGCAGCGTTGTTTAACATCAAGGCCCTGCCGCTGCTGAAATCAATAAAGCTGGATAATTGCTTTTTGATCCCTTCGGCATTTTTATCGATCTCTTCCATTGTCATAATGGGACGTATCTCTGTTTTGCCGCTGGGATCGCCTACAAGGGTCGTGCCTCCTCCTACAAGGGCGATAGGCATGTGTCCGTTCATCTGCATGTGGGCCAGAGCCATGATGGGCAGGAGGTTTCCCACATGAAGGCTCCCGGCGGTGGGGTCAAACCCTATATAGCATGTAACGCTTTTTTCCAAGAGGTCGGAAAGCGAATCCCTGTCAGTAACCTGCTCGATAAAACCCCTTTCATCGAATATGTCAAACACGTTATTCATCTTCAGTCCCGTAAATAGCTGATTCAAAACCTTCAGGAAATGCTATCCTGATAACCTTGCCGATCTCCCCCAGATCTCTTATCCTTTTTCCGTTAAAGTCAAACTCTATACCTCCCGCGTTGCCTACCAGTATATCAAAGCCTTTCTCGGCAACCCATTGGGGGTGGCTGCCCGGCTGAAATATGTATTCCTTAGGCGGATTATCATCCACATATATCTTTATATAGGTTCTCATGTTTACAATGCCTGTAAGAACAAGCCCAAACTGGGTATTGGCCACGGGCCCGATTAAATAATCAGGGACAACAGCAACCGCTTCAGCAACGTAATCAGCTCCGGATTCAAGGGAATCGGTCACGTGTCCCGGGGGCGCCTCTTCAACAAGGGTGCCCTCGGTATGCGGGTAGGCTACTTGCGGCTCAGGTTGCGCCGGGGTCTCGTCGGAATATTGTTCATCAACAAAATCCGATGCCTGTTGCCCTGAAATTTCAGCTTCCTTTTTTTGGGAAAACTGTACTCTATTGTCCGCCCACAGATAGAGTCCTGTTGCCAGGGCTGCGGTAAAGGCTAGAATCAGATAAAGTCTTTTTCTGCCGGGTTCTTTTATAACCGTAAGGGGCTTAGGCATGTCTTGCATGACAGGGGCGACACTTTCAAAGAGGCTGATGGCATCTTTAGGGTCAAAACCAACCTCCTGGGCGTAGGACCTGATAAAGCCCTTCACATACACGGGAGAGGGCAGGTTATCCCAGTTCTCATCCTCCAGTGCCTTCAGGAATTGTCTCCTGAGTCTGGTAATCCGGGCCAACTGATCCAGGGTGATACCCCTCTTTTCCCTTTCATTTTCTAAAAGGGTACCCACCCCTGATTTTTCCTGAGTCACCATGTCAACCTTGAATTCCCTTAGGGTATCCTAAAAGATTATCTTGATGTAACTATTCTCACGCAGATCCTTGATCCAGGAGGCATATCTTTTTTCGATCTCCTCCGAATAGAGCTTTTCATAGATGGAATCCCTTACTTCCTCGAGCGGCCTTGCTCCCGCGTCGTCCTTCTTGATAAGCTTAACGATATGAATGCTGTTGCCCCTGATAATAGGCTCGCTAACCCCCCCCTGGGGCAGTTTTTTGAGTATCTTCCACAGGGCAGGGTCTATCTCAGATACCTTCAAAACACCCAGGTTTCCTCCATCCTCTGCGCCCGGGCCCTGGGAAAACTCCTCTGCCAGGGTATCGAAATCTTCACCCTCCCTGATCCTAGCCAAGATGCTTTCAGCCTTTCTTGTTAGTTCGTTGAGCTCTTCTGCGTCTTCTGGATTGTTTTGAATCAGGGAGATGCCGGCAATATGAACCTGGGCATCGGTTTTATAATCGTCTATGTGGCTATTATAATAATCCGTTATCTGGTCTTCCCTGACTATTGTCTTTGAATTCACTTCGTAATCAACAAGCCTGCCGCGTTCCAGGTCCTCCTTTATTTTTTTTCTAAACCTTTCATAGCTTAATCCCTCGGCCTTCAAGTAGTTTATCAGGTCCTCCTGAGTTAACTGGTTTGCTTGTTTGATATTCTCCACAGTCGAATCAATCTCAGCCTCTGTCATCTGAATTCCCAAGTCCAGGATCTTCTCTTGAGCGATCTTTTCATTGATCATTTGTTCCAGTATTTCTCGTCTTATCACGAGGAACTGTTGTTCATCCTGCGCCTTGAGGTAATCGGAACTCTGGCCGGTTAACTCCTCAATGCTTTTTTCCAGTTCATGAAGCGTAATAACGTCATTATTGACAAAGGCCACTATCCTGTTACAGGTCTCCGCTGATACGGGAACTGTAGAGTCAAAAAAGACAATCACACAGGAAATCAATATCAATAATCCCTTTATCCTCATAACGCGATTATCCCTCCTTATTCCAATCAGCATAAATACCTTCATTTATACTTATAGGGAAGCGATCTTTTAATCCTTCAACCCACTTGGCATAGAATGTCTCCCTTTTTTGAGCGGCAAGCGTTGATTCGATGTCCTCCTTTGCCTCAAGCAGGTTTTGGACCCTTGCATCGCTTACAGAAAGGACCTCAAAGATGTGGTACCCGTATGGTGAACTTATTATGGGGCTTTTTTCGCCCACCGGGAGAACGAAAACCTCTTTCTCGATGTTTTCTTCAAGTTCACCTTCGGTGATCCAGCCCATGACGCCCCCCTTCTCGGCATCAGGAGTAATGGAATACCTCTTTGCGAGTTCCGCCATCTTATCTCCGTCGGAAAGGCGATGCAGCATCTCTTCAGCCTCCTCCCGGGATCGTGTAACTATCTGGCGTAATTGAATCATCCGCGGCCGGGCAAATTCATCTTTGTGTGATTCATAATATGCTACTATTTCATCAAACTTTACATCAGGAACGTTTTCAAGGACCTTTGAGATTATCTTTTTTACAAGAAGGTCCCGCTTTAACTCCTCTTTCCATGTGTTGATATCTATGTATCTCTGGAGAAGCATCTCCTCAAAACTGGCCTCCGGGTAATCTTTTTTAATAACCATTACGGCAGCTTCCAGTTCATCATCCGAAACGGTTATACCCCGTTCGTTTCCGTATTCCATAATCAGATATTTCTCTATTACTTTCCCGATAATAGATCTAATCGCGGTTTTTGCCTCCTCGTCCGTCATTCCTGTCTCGGAAATGATACTGCCTATCTCGGCCCGGAGTTCTGTTTTGGTGATCCCCGTTTTTCCTATGGTAATGACCGCTTCTTTCTCGGAACCACCAAGGATTTGGCACGCCGGAATCAAAGAAGACAAAAAGAGGCAAAGCAGATAAACTCCAATATGGACAATAACATCACCAGGTGTCTTCATTATTCTATATCCATTATAATATCAATAAAAATACTACATTTTGCCGCCCTCGTAAAAGGTCTCTAAAGCCTTTAACCCTGAGAAATCAGGAGGCCGGTCCCGCTTGTTTTGACTGGTTTCCGGCCGGACTATATCCCGCGTTCTCAATGGCCGACCGGAATGTTAGCTGAGGGCATTTTTCGACTTTAATAAGAGTCCACCATGTGTTGAGAGAGGACTTGAATCCCGGAACTACCTGAAAATAATAGATTAACAGTTAAAGAGGAAATTGCAAGAACAATTTTTCGGTGAACCTAATTGGGCATATCGAAGACGCGGAACTCTATTATTTTGCCTCTTTCGATGGTCCTTGTCTTCTGGGAGTTCTTTTGCCGTTAACCGGGTTGTTCATTGGACGACTCCGGGGGATCTTTGGTTATGGAAGAGTCTTTGTGATAAGCGCGAACACGATTTCTCCCTTCCGATTTGGCCATATAGAGGGCATCATCCGCGCGTTTAATGACGGGGTCCACCCCCACCTCACCTTCAAGGAGAAAAGAAGCCACCCCGAAACTGGCGGTCACCCGAAGAGGAGGGTCCTTGTCGCCCGGCAGCGAGATGCGTAGCGCCTCGATCTTTATCCGCATTCTTTCCGCTATCTGGACGGACATTTCCATGCCTGAATCCGGAAGGCATATGATAAATTCCTCACCTCCATACCTGCCCACAAAATCATAGGACCGTGTGCTTTTTGATAATTCACATGCTAACCTTTCAAGGACCCTGTCACCGGCCTGGTGCCCGTGCCTGTCATTAACCTTTTTAAAATAATCAATGTCCATCAATATTACGGAAAAACTTTTATTCTCTCGGAGACTTCGGTTGACCTCCTCTTCCATTCGTTGCATGAAGGCCCTTCTGTTCAGAACCCCGGTCAGAAAATCAGTATTGGCCATATGGATGATACGGCGTTCCAGTTTGATGATCCTTTCGCCGATCTTTACGCGTGACCTCAATTCTTGCTTATCGAAGGGTTTGACGATAAAATCATCCGCCCCGGATTCCAGGCCTTCAATAATATCTTTCTTATTGCCCTTAGCGGTAAGGAGGATAAAATAGGTATAATCAGGCCTGTCCATCCCGCGGATCTTTTCACACAGTTCCGGGCCGTCCATGGCAGGCATCATCCAGTCGGAGATGACCATGCTGGGTGCTTCGGCATGCCGCATTATTTCCCATGCCTGCACTCCGTCAGGCATGGAAATGACCTCGTAGCCCCAATCCTTGAGAAAACTCTCAAGGAGACGCCTGGACATAGGGTCATCCTCGACAATCAGCACCTTCATTTTACAGATCTCCTATTGTGAGTTTTAACGCGCCCTCCAGTTCCGCAACCTCTTTTTCGAGCTGTGTAAGGGCCCCTTCCGCGTATTCTATTCTATTCTCCTTCCCGAGTTTTTCAAGACGGGAAGCGCTCTCGAATGAAAGCCTCGCACCGAGATTACTGATCGAGCCCTTCAGGCTATGGGCCGCCCGTTGCAGTTTATAGGCCTCGTTGTTGGTTATGGCGTCCCTTATCTGTCCCAGGTCATGGGGAAGTTTCTCCAGGAATATCCCGGCGATCTCCTTAAAAAGTTCCGTGTCTCCGTCCACGATCTCCAGGGCCTTGGAGAGATCGAAAACATCGGGAGAAAATCTATCGGCTTTGATGTCTTTTCTGATTCTCATGAATCCCTCGTCCTTTTTCATTTCGTCAGGCCATGAAAATCTAACTTAGAAATAGAGAAAACAGATATTGCTTCTTTCAACCCTTTAAGGAGTCGCGGCGATTCTTCTTTTAGGAGAAAGCTTGAATCGAGTCGTTCCTTAACATTCCTTGTTATGAGTGTCTGTCCTGATTCGGCTATTGCGGCCAGGCGTTGTGCAATATTCACATCCGCCCCGATGACCGTGTAATCGAACCTTCTTGTGGACCCCACGTTACCCAGGAAGATATTGCCGGAAGTTATCCCGATGCCCAGGCCGATCTTCTCTATCTCGCTGTTTTTATGTATCCATGCCTCTTTGAGTTCATTGAACACCTTTTGCATCCGTACAGCTGACTTAGCCGCCGCCTTATCCGGCTCTTTTAGGGGGACAGGGGCCCCGAAAAATGCCAGGAGCGCGTCGCCCATGAATTTGTCCAGGGTGCCGTCAAACTCAAAGATGATCTCGGTAAACAGATTAAAAAAATCATTCAGGAAGGTCCGGAGTATTTCCAAGGGAACGGCCTGAACCAGGGGCGTAAAGTTCCTTATATCGGCAAAAAGGACGGGGATATGTTTTATTTCGCCTATATCCAGAGGATTCTTGCCGTGGGATATGAGGATGCTGGCGACCTCGGGTGATACATACTGTTCCAATAAAGTGCGCATGCGGGTTTTTTCGGCCTTTTCCTTTATGCTTCGAAGGTTTTCCAGGGCCATGACCGCCTGATCGCATATAATGGAGAGCATCTCCACATCGGAATTGCTGAAAGGTCCGTCTTTTTCCGTCTTGCTGACGTTCAATACCCCCAAAGGCCGGTCTTTTGCCTTCAGGGGGAAGGAAATGGCGGCAATAATGTGCCTGGATTTCAATAGGTGGGCGAACCTGGGATTATCTTCGGGTCCGCCGTTAAGGATAAGAGGTTCCCCTGTTTGAAAGACCAGCCCGGCGATCTCGTCGCCGGGCCTGGTATGAACATTGGAGATTAATTCACCGCTTATGCCTCTGGCTGCGGCAATCTTCAAGCACCCTTCTCCTTCTTCAAGGAGCATCACTGATATCCTCTGGGCGCCTGTCTGTTCATGAATGATTTCGATGAGGTCCTCCAGGATCTCTTTTGTTGATTGGGAAGCCATGAATTTTCTTGTGAGACTGTACAGAGGGAGAAGGGTCTTTAGACGCGTATTTTCATCCCTGAGTTCAGCCTTTTTAAAGGCATCCTTTACGATCTGGATCAATTCGCCGTTAGTAAAGGGTTTCCTGATAAAACCGCTGAAGCCGTGGCCCATGGCCTCAATGGCCATATCCATGGTGCCGTGGCCGCTGATCAGCACGCCGATCATTTCGCCATGTTTTTTTCTCAGGGCCAGAAATGTTTGCAGGCCGTCCATCCCCGGCATCAACATATCCGTAACCAGCATATGAAACGATCCGGGATCTGGAATCTTCAGGGCCTCCTCTCCGCTGGACGCGGTGGTGACATCATATCCTTCAGAGGAGAGCACGGTCCGGCAAAGGTCCACGATCATCTCTTCGTCATCCACAATGAGTATTTGCTTTTTGTTATTTGTCATGGGCTGTTTCCTAGTCACCCTCTTCCATTTCATCCGTGATGGGCAGCTCGACCGTAAAAAGGCTTCCCTTTCCCAACTCGCTCTGCACGCTGATTCTGCCTCCATAAGCGGTGGTCATCCAATGGCACACCCAGAGACCGAGACCCACCTGGCTAACCTTTTCCTGTGTGGAATAGAATGGTTCAAAGATGTGAGCAAGGTCATCGTCAGATATGCCAGACCCGTTATCTTCAAATGAGACGTATAGGGTTTTGTCATTTCTTCCTGTATTGATTCTGAGTAAAGGCTGCTTTTCTTCTGTTTTCAAATCATTTTCCTGAGTACGGGAAGGCGCCCTGTAGACAGCGGTCATTGCGTTTATGGCATTGTCGATCAAATGAAAAAACACCTGTACGATCCGCGCCCGGTCCACATCCACCGGAGGAAGGTCCTTTCCCAGTTGAAGCGCGCACCGGATCCCGGAATCGCGCATTTTACCTTTGGTCAAGAGCAGGGTTTCCTGAATAACGGCGTTTAAATCAATCTTGGTTTCGGATTGCTGTTTATCGCCCGCAAAGTCCAAGAGGTTTCTTGTAATTTGACTTGCCCTAAGGGCCTGATTTCGAATCTCTTTAAGATGTTTGATCTTCTCCTCGTCATCAATGTTGGAACCAAGAATCAGATCCGCGTATCCCAGTATTCCGGTGAGCGGATTATTGAGTTCATGGGCGACGTTGACGGAGAGCTCACCGAAGGCGGCCATTCTTGTTGAAGCTAGAAGTTGATTATGTGCCTTTTGCTGGGAATCCAGGGCAATCTTAAGTTCCCTGTTTGATTGCTGGAGTTCCTCATAGAGCCGGGCATTTTCAAAGTTATAGGCCACCTGTTGAAGGAGTGTCTGAAGGAACTGGATATCTTGATCCCTGTAAGGGGGTTGGTTTTCATCCCTTCCCAGCACAAGCACCCCTATAGTGCTTTTTTTAGCCACAATAGGCACATAAAGGAGGCGAGCGAGACCCATATCAGTGATATTATCCTCTTTTATCCCGGGTCCCTTTTCTATGTTTTCTATAATTAGAGGAGCCCTTTCCTGCAGCACTTTGCCCGTGATACTTCCCTCAGCGTCTATCTCCGATCCTTCTTTAATGCCGGCGCACGCACCGGAGACTGCGGCAATGAGCGGATTAAGGTCCTTTCCGCGTTTTACGGCCAGAAATCCGGCATCCGAGGCCACCGCATTTATTGCCTTTTCCAGTATAAACCTTGCGATCTCCTCCATATCAATGGTCTTTGATACAAGCTCTCTTATCTCATTGAGGGTTGAAGATTGAACCGCTTTCACGCCCAATTCCCTGGCCGTATTTTCCAGTTTGAAAAGGGTGCGGCTGAATGCGTCTGCGATTATGGCAAGCTCTTTGGTATCCTGGGACTTTTGAATGTCCGCCAGCACGCGTCCTTCCGGCTGGACCATTGCAGAAGAGAGCTGTTCAATATGATCGGCCATCCTCCTGAATATAACGAACCCTTCAAGGATAAGGATTAAGGATAGGGTGATAAGGGCGGCGGACAGGGCAGTATTTACGGCACCGATCCTGAAATATATAAAGGCAAACACGACAAAAGGGATTGCGGTCAGGCAGGAAAATATTACCTTCAGCCTTTGCCTTATGCCCCTGTATGACCTGTATTCAGATCCTGCAGGGTCCCTTGATATCCTGTCATTCATGGATATTATCTCTGTTTAGCTTATATGTTTTAGGGGCTTATTGCCCGCGGGTTGTCGTGTGTCCTTATCCCTTATGGCCATTGCTTAAACTCAACTTTTTAGGATTCAGGAGACAGGATCATTATATCCAGGCTAAGATGTATTAAATCTAAATCGGCCCTCCCGGATGATCTTTATGCATGCATCGGTCACCTCCGCGTCATAGAGGAGGCCCTTGTTTTTTGAAATCTCTTCCAGCGCGACATCGAGGCCGAGGGCCGCTCTATAGGGCCGGTGAGAGGCCATTGCCTCAACAACATCCGCCACGGCAAGTATCCGTGATTCCAGAAGCATTTCTTCGCCGCTCAAACCGCGTGGATACCCGGAGCCGTTGATCCTCTCATGATGCTCAATGATTATCCGTGCGATCGGCCATGGAAATTCTATTTCTTTCAGTATGTCATAACCGGCCTGAGGATGGAGCTTGATAAGGGCGAATTCGATGTCGGACAGCTTGCCGGGCTTAGTCAGGATCTCAGCCGGCACGGCGATCTTGCCCAGGTCATGGATCAAGCCGGCCATGCGTATGCCCTGGATCTGTTCCTCGGGGAGCGCCATTTCCACGGCGATAGCCTGGGCCAGTTCCGCTACCCGCTGCTGGTGCCCGGCCGTATAAGGATCCCTTGTCTCAACGGTAGAAGACATGGCACGGATGATCCCTTCCGTGCTTCTCCTGAGCTTTTCCAATGTGTTTTGCAGTTCCGCGGTTCGTTCGTCAATTATACCCTCCAGGTTCTCCATTTGCGCACGATTGCTGATTTCCAGTTTCCTTCGCCTCAGGGCGTTGGAGATATTGATCATCAACTCATTGGCTTTAAACGGCTTGATTACATATCCATAGGCCCCCATATCCAGGGCGGCTTCTGCCAGTTCCTTGTCATCTTCACCGGTCACCATGATAACCGCTGTTCCGGGATGGGACTTAGACAGGTATTTTATTAGATCCATCCCTGACTCACCCGGCATGTTGACGTCGCATAACACCAGTTCAAAATCCTGTTCGTTCACACTGGAACGGGCCTCTCGGGCATCCGAAGCCATGCCGCACAAGTAACCGTTTATTTCCAGCAGGCGCCCCAGCATGTCCCGGACAGTTTTTTCATCATCCACGATCAGGATATTTCCCTTACCTGAATCGACATTCCCGGGGTATGTGCTGACTGGTATGGACATTTTTTTGCATCCTAGAGTGTAATTTTTTTTCGCGTTAACCTTCATAACCACTGTTTAGATAAAGGCATAATACTTGCCAGTATCCCGGGCAAAGGCCTTTATAATAATAAAGGAGGTAATATTCTAATTGCAAGTAAATAAGGGGATGCAACGAAGGGGCCCTGCTGAAAACAACCTCCATGGATACGGGTTTGATATCCAAAATCTTATTAAAAAGGAATGGGTTGCCCCGGTATGGCTGATGAAGGTTCCTTGCGGCCACGGCGTTCAACCTTAGGCTTCCCTATCAAAAAAGGAAATGTTACCACTGTTACGCATCATTCATCATCAAAGTAACGGATGGCTGTGATTAAAAAGCCATCTGGATGAACAGATAGGCTTTTGAGATGGCGTCCCCAACCGGATTTGAACCGGTGTCGCAGGCGTGAAAGGCCTGTGTCCTGGACCTGGCTAGACGATGGGGACGCAAGTTAAAAACCTTATGTTAATTACGTCACTGCTTCCCCAAGTCATACCGAAGATCCTGTCGTCCCGCCTGCAGGGCGGGATGTCCTGGACCTGGCTAGACGATGGGGACAAAAAGTACCGATACCGGATACTAGATACTGGATACTAGATATCGGATAATAAATGATGGATTTTTCTTTTTTTATCAAGCATCCAGAAACCGGCACCCAGCATCAAGATTGTGGTGGGCCGTGCGAGAATCGAACTCACGACCAACGGATTAAAAGTCCGCTGCTCTACCTAACTGAGCTAACGGCCCGGTAAAAAATAATATATAAAGCCCTGAGCTACATTTGTCAAAAGGATTTTTCTCTCAAAAAATTGGGAAAGAGGGTTCAAGGATTCTGGCGGTCGAGGGGTCGAGTGCGTCAGGTAATTTTAGGTCTTTCATTTGGATCCTTGAATCCTCGCGCCCTTGAACCCTTGTTCTGCTATTCAAACCTCGCCTTGACCGCCCTGGCGTGGAGGGGAAGACCCTCGGCCTCCGCTAGGGTAACCACTATATCCTTCAGACCCGCCAGGCCCTGCCTGCTCAGATACTGGAAGGTGGGTTTTTTTACGAAGTCATCCACAGAAAGCCCTGAAAACATCCGGGCAGATTGGCCGGTGGGCAGGACATGATTGGGCCCTGAGGCATAGTCGCCCGCGGGCACGGGCGAGTATGGTCCTAAAAAGATGGATCCCGCGTGCCTTATCCTGTTAAGGGTAATGAAGGGATCCCCGGTCAGGATCTGTAGGTGCTCCGTCGCGTAATCGTTGGTAAAATCGATGGCCTGATCCATGTCCTTTGCTACCAGGACATAAGAGTGCCTGGACAGGGAGGATTGAAGGATCTCCTTTCTGGGAAGGTCATCGAATTCCCTGTTTATTATATCGCACACATCGTCGGCAAGTTTCTCGGATGTTGTAACCAGTACTGCCGCGGAATCGGGATCATGTTCCGCCTGGGAAAGAAGATCCAACGCGATCAATTTCGCGTCGCCCGTCTCGTCAGCGAGAATAAGCGCCTCACTGGGGCCCGCCGGTGAGTCTATATCCACCTGGCCGTAGACAATCATCTTGGCGGCTGTCACGTATTTATTGCCGGGGCCCACTATCTTGTCCACTCTAGGTATCGTTTCGGTCCCATAGGCAAGGCCCGCGATACCCCAGGGCCCCCCTACCTTGAATATCCTGTCACATTTGGCGATGTCCGCCGCAACCAGCGTAAACGGGTTTGCATTCATGCCCTTGTTCGGGGGGGTAACAGCTATGATCTCCCCCACGCCCGCTACCCTGGCAGGAAGCACGGTCATAAGGATGGAGCTGGGATACGCCGCCCTTCCGCCCGGTATGTAGCAGCCAACCGAATCCATCGCCCTTGTGATCCGCCCTGCGAGGACGCCCTCAATTACCTCAATGGACCACATGTCTTTTTCTATCTGGGCCTTGTGAAAGCGGATGATGTTTTCCGCGGCCCTGTTAAGGGATTCCACCACCTTGGGGTCCACCTGGCCGTAGGCCTTTTCAATCTCCTCACGGGTTGCCTCGAGATCCGAGACGGTGATGTCATCTTTGTGTTTTCTGTAGTGAGCGAGGATAACAGGGTCGCCTTTTTCCCCGACCTCCTTTACTATGAGGCGTGTCTCTTCGTAGATGGAGGAGATGTCCTCCATGGATCTTTGCATTATCGCCTTTATCGTATCCGGGCCAAGGTCCTTTATCTTTTGGGGTCGTAGGCTGATCAATGTCCTGTTCTCCTTTCAAATTTTTCTTTTTGGTTCTTCTCCCATTTCCTCCCCTCTTAGGGGAGGATCAAGGTGGGCTCTCATTGATCTTTCGAGTCCCGTCCTCACCTTGACCTGTCAGCTATGAGCTAATTTGCGCTATGCTCCTTGGGCCATGCTCGAATCCTCGAGCCCTTGAATCCTGATGTAGTCCTTAAGGGCGTCCCTTGTGCTCCTGAAGGCGAGATCCTCCCAGGGGATCTCCTCATGACTCCATAGTTTTGTATCAATGCCCTCATCTCCCGTCACCAGTTCTCCGGATATGTATTCGGCCACATGGACTATCACCACCTCAAGGTATGAGGGATAGGAATAGACACCGAGCAGGTTTGTGATACGGATGTCTATCCCGCATTCCTCTCTGGTTTCCCTGATGGCGGCGTTTTCGACCTCTTCTCCCCGGTCCACGTATCCACCGGGTATGACCCACTTACCCCTTGCCGGCTGGATCCCGCGTTTCAATAACAATATCTTTTTATCAATTTCGACTATGGAACAGGACACCAGTTTTGGATCGAGGTAAAAGATAAAATCGCACCTGGTGCACATGAGTCTGGGTGGTTCGTTTTCCTTTAACCTGGCGGTTTTGAGGTTCCCCCCGCAAACAGGACAGAATCTGAATATATAATCATGATGCATGTTTTATTATTATGGCCCAAGATTCAGAATAATTGACAAATGATACCAGATATGCCATTTTTTGCCAATAAAGAAATGATGTTTCATCTGGCTAATGAGCGCCTTGTTTTATGATATTTAAATATCTTACGCTATATCGGCCATGGAGTTCTCTTTTAAGCGGCGAACTTTTTTGCGTGCACTGGCCCCGCATAAAACAAAACGAGGCGGGCGGGTAGCCTTTTCCAGACTGGGCCGGGTTCAGGTGCTCGTTAACCGGATAAACCCGAAAGAGGGCTACGAGCCCCATTGATGTGGGGAAATTAGACGGCAACTTATGCGAGGGGCAGTGCTTTTCCCCGGCGGCGAGGCATATTATGACACTGAATAAGGCGAATCTAATAAGAGGCGTTAAAGAAAAGGTTCATCTAAAAAAAAGGAAAAGAGAGAAACAGCAATACCTCTTCCCGGAATTGAATTATGCCGTTTTAAGCCGGAAGCAGGCCACACAAGCCGTTGATTCCCTTATCGAGATTATAAGATCAAGCCTGGAAAAAGGGGAGCAGGTCCTTATCTCCGGCTTTGGAAAGTTTTATGTGAAATTCAAGTGGGCCAGAAGGGGAAGGGACCCCAGGACAGGAAAAGAGATCCTCCTGGATTCCAGAAGGATAGTGGCTTTCCATTGCTCCTCCAAACTGAAGGAAAGGATGAATAAGCCGGGAGACAGAATGTAAGAAAATAACAACGCCCTCCCGATAGTCACTCATAAAAGAACAGCCTTTCTCGTTAGTTTCAAACCTCCCGCCTTAACCGAGGTCACGGGTGTTCTTTTCAGGATGACATCTTAAAAAAGATCCCACCCAAGGTATGCGGTGGGCTGATTTTCAAGGGTTTGCACCACCAGTACCCCTGGCAGGATGTGCCGTTGTGAACAGGAAAGGGTTTACCAAACCCTTGAAAATGAGGCCACGTCCACTGAACGTGAT
>CAYUYB010000031.1:5367-14694 GCA_964449025.1 uncultured Desulfobacteraceae bacterium | reverse complement strand
TGGGGGATTCCGTGTTTTCAAGAAACATGGTCTTCCGTGAAACCGTGAATTCCACCAATCTGTTGGCCAAGGAGTTGGCGTTTAAAGATGCTCCGGATGGAACAGTAGTGCTGGCTGAGGTACAGACCTCGGGGAAAGGCAGGATGGGAAGGCGCTGGCTTTCGCCCGGATATAAGGACATTCTTTGTTCCTTGCTGTTGAGGCCGGCTATTGCGGTGAATCAGGTCTTTGTCCTGACGATGATGCTTGCGGTCGCGGTAATTGAAGGGATAAGGGCGAAGACCAGATTGAATGTCATGATCAAGTGGCCCAATGATCTATATATTGAACGCAGTAAATTAGGGGGTATTCTCACGGAGTTTTCGCAGAAACAAGGATTGGTGCAATATGTGATCCTGGGCCTGGGTCTTAACGTGAACTGGATGCCGGAAGAAGAGAGGGGCTTGCTGAATCCTGCCACCAGCATCCTTAAGGGCGCAGGTGGGATGGTTTCCAGAAATGACCTGATTGCCGAGATATTGTTAAGCCTTGACGGATACTACGGGGATTTTCTTCTGGGGCGGATGGGGGACCTTTACGAGAAGTGGAACGAGCTTTCTCTGGTTTTGGGCCAGGAGGTCTATATAGAGTGTCAGGGTGAAAAGGTTGCGGGCACGGCTTTAAGGATTGATAGGGATGGGGCTATGATAATAAGAAGAAGGGACGGCCGCGAACAGAAGATCCTGAGCGGGGATGTTTCCCTCAGGTTTTGATCCGTTATCGGATTAGCGTTATAGAAATTTCAGGAACTGCGGTGGCCCCATCTGGAACGGTTAAAACCCTTTGCCTTTCGGCGGCGTAATTTCTTGGTTGTCGGATACCGCCCTGTAATTCAGCTCATCATTTTCTGTCATCGTGCGGCCCTTTCGTGATGAGGATTTGAACGCCTATTCTCTTAGGCGAGGGGCAGGTGGTTTCTAACATAACACTAATATATGCTTAATTTGATCTTAACATCGAGCTAATAATCTATCACATTAGGATTATCTGCCCGCTGCCGATACGGATTCTTTTATTGACCCTACATGAGGCAAGGGATGAGATTATGGCAAAAGAAAAGATATTAGTTATAGATGATGAGGAAGACATCCTGGAGTTAGTGGGTTTTAACCTTTCTAGGGAGGGGTTTAAGGTTATCCCAGCGTTAACAGGGGAGAAGGCGTTGGATCTGGTGAAGTCAGAGGTGCCTGATCTTATAGTGCTTGATCTGATGCTTCCGGGCATAGATGGGCTCGAGTTTGCCAGAAGATTAAAAGCAGTGAATGATTTCAAGAGAATACCCATAGTGATGCTTACAGCGAAGGGTGAAGAGGCGGATATTGTCATTGGGCTGGAACTGGGCGCGGATGACTATGTAACCAAACCTTTCAGTCCCAGGGTGCTGGTGGCAAGGATAAGGGCTGTGCTTAGGAGGAGGGCAAGAGATTATGCCTCGGAGGAGACAGTTATTCGCATCCACGATATCATGATACATACGGGCAGGCATGAAGTCACCGCGAATCAGACCCCTGTCCAATTGACCTATACCGAGTTCGGTATACTTAGCTTTCTGGTAAGGAGGCCGGGCTGGGTCTTTACCCGATCCCAGATAGTGGACGCGGTGCGAGGGGAAGACTATTACGTTACAGATCGTTCTGTGGATGTCCAGATCGTGGGCTTAAGAAAGAAACTTGGGCGCGCTGGCAAGTATATAGAAACTGTTCGCGGGATCGGATACAGGTTCAAGGAGTAAGCTAATGGCAAAAAAGAGACGCCTGGTCTGGCAGATTTATCCTTCCTACTTGTTAATTATACTTGTATCCCTGGTTGCGGTGACCTGGTATGCGTCTTTTACCACCAGGAATTTTTTCCTGGAGCAGAAAGAACTTGAACTGGAATCCCACGCCTACCTTTTTGAGAATCAGATCCTACCATATTTGCAGTCGCTTGATGAGAGTAGCGTAGACCTTTTGTGCAAGCAGGCTGCGCGAAACTCCTCGGTCAGGATAACTGTTATTCTTCCCTCAGGCAGGGTAGTCGGGGATTCGGAAGTAGATCCCGATACAATGGATAACCACGCCGACAGGCCGGAGTTCCGAGCTGCTCTGGGTGGTTTTGAGGGAACAGCTACCAGGTATAGCAGGACGTTGGATAAACATTTTATGTACCTTGGATTACCCATTAAAGAAAATAATGAGCTTGCGGCTGTGCTCAGGGTTTCCATCCCTCTGGATATCATAGACATAGAGATAAACAACATACAGCGGCGGATAATATTGGGAGGGCTTATAATAGCCTTCTTCGCCACAATAGTAAGTTTGATCGTTTCCCGACGCATAAGCAGGCCGGTGGAGGCGCTTAAAAAAAGCGCGGATTATTTTATACAGGGGGATTTCCAACGCAGGAGCCCGGTCTCTAATATAGAAGAGATTGCGGAACTTCACGAGGCAATGAAGGGGATGGCCGGAGAGTTGCATAAGAGAATAAACACCATAACAAGGCAAAGGAACGAGATAGAGGCTATCCTGTCCAGCATGGTGGAGGGGGTTATAGCCGTAGATATGGAGGAAAGGATAATAAGTATAAATGCGGCTGCCGCTGAGATGTTGGAATCGGATTCATCTGAGGCAAAGGGCCGAAGTGTTCAGGAGGCCGTAAGAAACAGTGCGTTTCAGGACTTTGTAAAGGAATCCTTATCCAGCAGCATGCCTGTGGAAAAGGAGATAGCCATCTCCACCAGGGGTGATCTATTCGTTAACGCGCACGGCACATTACTTCGGGATGAAGCCGGGAAGCAGATTGGTGCGTTGATTGTGTTAAACGATATTACGAGGCTAAAAAGACTTGAGAATATACGAACGGAATTTGTGGCCAATGTGTCACACGAGATAAAGACACCCATAACGGCGATCAAGGGGTTTGTGGAGACGCTGGCGGACGGGAGGGTCAAAGACGAAGGAGATGTAAGACGTTTTTTGGGGATAATAGCAAACCATGTCAGTCGTCTTGAATCCATAATAGAGGACCTTTTGAAACTTTCGCGAATAGAGAAGGAAGTGGAGGAAGAAGGAATCCTTCTGAGAAATGAAAAACTAAGGGATATAATTGAAACCGCTGTTCAGCTCTGCAAAGCGAATGCCGAGGCAAAGGGGATTAATATAGGGCTGGATTGTAACCAAGATCTGGTCGCACGGATCAATGCCCCTCTTCTTGAGCAGGCAATCGTAAACCTGCTTGATAACGCGATAAAATACAGTAATGAAAGCAAGCCCGTGAGCATAAAGGCATTTCAGGAGGAGAGAAAGGCTCTTATTAAAATTATAGATCAGGGAAAGGGTATAGAGGAGGAGCATTTGCCTCGTCTATTCGAGCGTTTTTATCGTGTTGATAAGGCCAGGAGCCGTAGCCTTGGCGGAACAGGATTGGGCCTCGCCATTGTAAAACATATCATCCAGGCCCACGGGGGCCATGTCTCAGTTACAAGCACACCTGGTGTGGGTAGCACCTTCACTTTGTACCTCCCTAAATAGACTCCCCTATCTCTCCGGGAAAACAATTCTCATCTGATATTAATAAACCCCTAACTTTTACTTAATATTTAAAGAGTACCTTATAAAGAATATTTAAAAATATCCTTAGTAACAGGTCGGGAGGTGGTTAAGATGTGATGCTAACCTGATGGTAACGTGAATCTAACAGAAATCTAACATTTTGATGCAATAAATAAAAAGAGGAATGGAGGCAAGAACATGAAAAGAACAGGTATGATTATAGTAACGGCTGTTATAGGGGCATTATTCTTTTGCGGCAATCAGGCATGGGCCGGAGATATTGTAATAAAGGGATCCACCACGGTTCTTCCTATAACCCAGAAAGTTGCCGAGGCCTATATGAGTCAGATGCCCGATGTGAAGATATCCATCTCGGGCGGAGGATCAGGCAACGGGATCAAGGCCCTCATAGACGGTTCCACGGATATCGCCAACAGCTCCAGGTTTATAAAGGATAAGGAGGTAAGCCTGGCCGTTGAAAACGGGCGTTATCCCGTTCCTTTCGCCGTGGCCTATGACTGTATCGTGCCGGTGGTGCACCCCAGTAATTCCATGGCTAATCTGAGGCTAAGCCAGCTTAAATCCATTTACAAAGGCGAGATTAAGAACTGGAAAGAGGTGGGAGGACCCGACAGGCCTATCGTGGTGATATCAAGGGATACATCTTCCGGGACATACGAGGTATGGGAGAGCAAGGTTATGGAAAAGGAGAGGGTATATGCGGGGGCATTACTTCAGGCCTCAAACGGGGCCGTGGTGCAGGCTGTCTCCAATAATAAGAATGCCGTCGGTTATATCGGGCTTGGTTATTTAGACGACAGTGTCAAGGCCTTAACCGTAAATCGGGTAAAGGGGTCTGAGGAGACCACTTTAAACGGAACGTATCCCATAAGCAGGCCACTGTATATGTTTACGCAAGGATGGCCGGAAGGTGATACCCTTAATTTTATCAATTTTGTAATAAATCCGGAAAAAGGGCAGAAGTACGTCAAAGAGGCGGGGTTTGTCCCCTTGTTTTAGTCTTTTAGCACATCTCATCACCCCTACCCATCCCTTTGAAGGAGAAGGGTGGGGGGACTTTTTCTTAAGCGTCATCTGTGTTATGGTTTTTAAAGGATGTCTAATACAGCGACATACAGAGATATTTTTAGGAAAGGTAAATCCAGAAAAAGCAGGGAACGGATAATACGATTCCTGTTTTTCGCCATTGCCCTTGCTTCCATCATCACCCTGGCTCTTATCGTCCTATTCCTTTTTATGGAAGGACTTCCCATCTTCAGCAAGGTGTCTGTAAAGGATTTTCTATTTGGTCATGCCTGGTATCCCACGGACGACCCGCCGGATTTCGGTATTTTCGCCCTGATTATCGCCTCAATCGCGGTTACCGGTGTTTCTTCCCTCATGTCAATTCCCCTCGGTGTCTTGACCGCCCTGTTTCTGGCCGAAACCGCTTCAGCAAGGTTAAGAGAGATCGTTAAGCCCATTGTGGAGCTCATGGCCAGTCTTCCCTCTGTGGTGATAGGTTTTTTCGGTATGGTGGTTGTAGCCCCTTTTTTGCAGGATATGTTTGATATACCGGTGGGGCTGAACCTGTTTAACGCCTCGCTGATGCTGGCGTTCATGTCCATACCAACCATATGCACCATATCGGAGGATGCCATATTCAGCGTGCCGGTAGAGCTCAAGGAGGCATCCATGGCCTTGGGGGCCACCCACTGGGAAACCATCTGGCGAGTGGTTATCCCGGCTTCCATATCCGGGATATCAACCGGGGTGATCCTCGGGATGTCCAGGGCGATTGGGGAAACCATGGTTGTTTTAATGGTTGCCGGCGGTGCGGCTATGGTGCCTTCCTCCGTCTTTGATCCTGTCAGGCCCATGCCCGCGAGTATAGCGGCGGAAATGGCGGAAGCCCCTTTCAGGGGGGATCATTACTATGCCCTTTTCGCCACAGGTATAGTTTTATTCTTCTTTACGCTTATTTTTAATATGGTTGCTGATTATATTTCCAACAGGTACAGGCAGGTCGGAGCCGCGACACTATGATGAGAATGGAAAAGAGCATAAAGCCCGGGCGTAGAATAACCCAGAATGTGGCCTTCGGGCTCTTCAAGATCTGCGCCCTGATTAATGGCATTGCTCTGTTGATTATCGTGTGGTTTCTGGTGGCAAACGGGTGGCGAGCCATTAACTGGACATTCTTAACCCAACCACCCACTGATTCCATGACCAAGGGAGGCATTCTTCCTTGTATAATCGGTACGCTGGCAATCAGCCTTGGAGCCATGGTTGTGGCCCTTCCCATCGGTGTGGCTTCGGCCGTTTATCTTAACGAATACGCCAGGCCGGGGAAGCTGGTACGTTTTATTAGACTTGGTATAAACAATCTAGCGGGGGTGCCTTCGGTAATATTCGGGCTCTTCGGCCTGGCCTTTTTTGTGGTATGGCTGGATTTCGGGGTAAGCATCCTTTCAGGGGCCCTCACCCTGGCCGCGATGACCCTGCCCGTTATAATAGGGGCTTCAGAGGAGGCGCTGCGAAATGTCCCTGATACATACAGGGAGGCATCCCTGGGACTGGGGGCAACTAAATGGCAGACCATATATAGGGTGGTGCTGCCTACAGGCCTTCCGGGGATCCTTACCGGAGCGATCCTGGGGTTAAGCCGTGCTGCCGGAGAGACAGCGCCCATAATGTTTACGGCTGCTGTTTTCTACAGCCCGTCTTTGCCCACTTCCCTTTTTGATGAGATAATGGCCTTACCTTATCATATCTATGTTCTGGCTACGGCAGGGACGGAAATACAAGCAACGAGGCACCTTCAGTATGGAACGGCGCTTGTGCTAATATCTCTTGTTTTGGGTTTGAATCTGGTGGCAATTATTTACCGGACACATCTCAGAAGGGGCAGGTAGATATAAAATAATGAGCTATAAACTAGCAGGACCCGGGATCTTATCATGGAATATAATCTAAAGATGTCCATACAAGGGCTGGATTTCTTTTACGGAGAGTTTAAGGCGTTACACCAAATCTCCCTGGATTTTTGCGAGAACAGGGTAACGGCTTTGATAGGTCCGTCAGGTTGTGGGAAGAGCACCCTTCTGAGATGCCTTAACAGGATGAACGATCTGATACCTTACAGCCGGGTTAAGGGAAAGATCCTTTTGGACGATGAAGACATATATGATCCCGGGGTGGATGTTGTCACACTGCGGCGTCGGGTAGGGATGGTGTTTCAGAAACCCAACCCTTTCCCTAAAACCATATTTGACAATGTTGCATACGGTTTAAGGGTAAATGGATTCAAAGATAGAGCCATGATTCAGGAAAGAGTGGAATCAAGTCTCCACCGGTCAGCCCTTTGGGAGGAAGTGAAAGACAGGTTGTATGAATCCGCTCTGGATCTTTCGGGCGGGCAGCAGCAAAGGCTTTGTATTGCGAGGGCCATGGCGGTTGAACCCGAGGTGCTTCTTATGGATGAGCCTGCATCTGCCCTGGATCCTATCGCCACCCAGAAGATAGAAGAATTGATTAATGAGCTGAAGAAGGATTATACCATCATCATAGTCACGCACAATATGCAGCAAGCTGCGCGAGTTTCCGATGTCACGGCCTTTTTCTATCTCGGCAAAATGATCGAGGTTGATGATACGGAGAAGATATTTACCAGGCCGGCTTTGAAGCAGACCTCTGATTATATTACCGGGCGGTTTGGGTAGCCGGCTTTTCCCTGAATTTTGCATGGACAATCTTGAACGGTTGTTTGAAAGATTACTAATAAGCAATTTGCAGGTTTGTTCACCATACAACAATTAATACCATTCGGGTGATGATCAAGTATAAGAGAAATATTCAAGATTGTTTACCCTTCGGGAGAGCCGATTTTACTGGATCTACTGCGTTATCAAGCGCTTGCGGTAAAGTGCTACAGCTGCGCGCTTGATGCCTTGTCTCTCCGGCAAACTCGACTCTTGCAAAACCCAGGTCTTAACAAGGAGAATATAATGCCTGTACGTTTGCAAAAGGAACTTGAAAGATTAAAAAAACGCATTCTTTCGCTGGGTGCCGTGGTTGAAGAACATGTGGATATGGCTATAAGGTCTGTTGAGAAAAAGGAAGTCGCCCTGGCTGAAAAGGTTATTAAGGCTGATCTTAAGGTAGATGAACAGGAAGTTGAGATAGAAGAGGAATGTCTCAAGCTACTGGCGCTGCATCAGCCTGTGGCGGTGGATCTGCGGTTTATAATTGCTGTTATCAAGATCAATAATGACCTGGAGCGGATTGGTGACGAGGCTGTAAATATCGCCGAACGGGTGATTTTTATATCCACTAGGCCTCCGGCCCCTGTTGACTTTGATTACAGAGTAATGTCTGAAAAGACAAGGTTGATGCTGAAAAACAGTCTTGACGCCCTGGTGAACCTGGACGCGGATCTGGCTCAAGAGGTGTGTTTGAGAGATGATGAGGTGGATCAGATAAATAGAGAGATCTACGAGCATGTCCAACAGGCTATCCTGGAGAATCCTGATAAAGGCGGTTATCTTATTAATCTCTTTTCCATAGCGAGATACCTGGAAAGGATAGCCGATCATGCTACTAACATTGCAGAGGAGGTCATCTATCTTATCGAGGGTGTTATCCAGCGCCATAGATATAAGAATGTTTGAGGCACAAGGCTTAAGGCTCAAGGCGCCAGGGTTGAAAGAAGATGTTTTGATTTTTTTCTTTGGACAGCATTTCCAGCATATAAAATCAATACGTGGATTCTGCGGTCCCTGGATCGTGATCCAGGGCAGGCAAGCCGCAGAATGACATAAAATATTAGAGGCCATCATTCTTTGGCCACCCATTCTGTCATTCTTCGGTTTAACCGAAGAATCTATGGTTTTTGTCATTCTTGGACCCTGGATATATCTATTTAGGACAGCAATGGCTGTCTGTCAAATCGATCAAACCTCATTGAACCCCCCCGCATTTTCTAACAGAAATCTAACCCGGCCTTCATTTTTTCCAAACATGGTGGGATGAAAATTGGTGGAAGATAATGATTCCTCCGGGCCGGCCATGTGGCCGGCTTTAAAGGGGAGGGAAGGGCTAACGGTTATTAGTATGCTTATGAAAAGGAGAAGAAGTCACTATGAAAAAGAGATTATGGTTAAGGGTATTCAAGGAGAAGTTGAATAAGGTTATGGTATTTGGTTTTGCCACGGGGTTTGCTTTGATATGCATTCCGGCTGTTAATGCTGAAGCCGCAGGTATTACGTATAAGGACGGAGACAAATGGTTTAAGCTGGGCGGACGCATACAGGCCCAGTATCACATGACTGATCCCGAGGAAGGGGATTCATCTGACGATCTGTTTTTCAGAAGGCTTCGCCCCTATGTGGAGGGAAGTATCCACAAGGACTGGGAAGGCAAGTTTCAGATTGACTTCGGCAAATCCGAGGTGGCCATCAAGGATGCCTACCTCCGTTACACGGGAGTTGAGGGAGTGGAGATAAGCGTGGGTAACCAGAACTTCCCGTTCTCGCGGGAAAAGCTCACCAGCTCAAAATACCAGCAGCTTATTGAAAGGACCTTTGTCGGGGACCATAATTACGGCACGCCCGATCGCCAGACCGGGATTCATCTGGAGGGAGAAGGCGCTGGTGGAAAGTGGACCTATGGTTTCTCTCTGGTGTCCGCCTGCATCGATCCGGATGCCAAAAAGCTCGATTTTGATACAGCGGTCAACAATGACGCGGATGACTGGAAT
>CAYUYB010000031.1:0-5357 GCA_964449025.1 uncultured Desulfobacteraceae bacterium | reverse complement strand
TTTTATGCTGGGCGGCCGGGCGGATTTCCATCCTTTTGGCCAGTTAAAGCCCTCTCAGGGAGACTTTAGCGGCGAGACCCTGGCCACCATAGGCCTTGCCGCCTTTACCTGGTCCAACGATGATGACAACAACACCTACACGGATGAGCTAACAGGCCTTACAGTCGGCTCCAAACCGGATGTGGAAAAGGTAAGCGGCTTTGAGATCAGCGCAGCATTCCGGGCCGCCGGTTTTTCGGTGGATGCCGAATATAACCTTTTCGATGCTGAAACCGTTGATCCGACCTTCACGGGCGGCATTTACAAAAACGGTGAAACTGAGTTGACGAACTACGCCATCGAGGGCGGATACATGGTGGTTCCCGCAAAACTGGAGCTTGTTGCCGGCTATCAGGGCATGGACGCCGATAATTACGACCATGCGTGGAAAAGGACTTCGATAGGGGTTAATTATTTCTTCCACAAACACGATATCAAGATTCAGGCCACCTACCGGATGGGCGAAAGCCTGAATGGTAAGAAAGACAATGATGTTAACGAATTCTTCCTTCAGGCCCAGTATGTCTTCTAGCCATTAGCGATGATCACCTTAGCGTACGGCCTCGCTTTAGGGCGAGGCCTCTTTATTCCTCTTCACCAGAATCCCGCTTAATATTTCGAACTGACTACTCAACTTTTTCCCCGCCTTTCCGAGTGAAATCCGGTAGAGTGCTTTATTTTTGGATTGAATTATAGCCTGAAAAATGAGAACCTCAAACTACAGGCCGCTAAATCCGAGATTCTATGGAGAAGTTTACGCTTGAAGGTTGCTACTGGAAGGGAAGGGTATTATGATCGTAAGAAACATGAATGATGAAGAGGTCTTGGAGACAACCTATAAGGCCCACGGGGGCGCGGTTGCCCAGATGATACTGGATCAGCGGACCCTGAAAGAGATAGGATTCCTTGCCTGCGCCACCCTGGTCAAGGGAAAGGCCATTGAATCGCATATCGATCCGGTGGAGGAGATCTATTTTATTTTGACAGGAGAGGGAGAAATGAGCGTTGGAGAAGAAAAAAGGCAGGTTAGTCCGGGTGATGCCGTGTGGATACCTGCCGGTTCTCCGCACGGACTTATAAATTCGGGTGATACAGATCTCTTTATCCTTGTGGTAGCGTCTTCAAACCAGTGAGAGAAAAGGACAATGGAGGATCTTCGTTTTGCTGTCGTGGGCATAGGGGCTACAGGGAGTGTCCTTGCCGCCGCCCTATTAAGCAGATATCCGGAAACCATCCTTGTGGGCTCCAGGCCGGTGGGCGGAAAGACCTTAACTGAACGAGGCATTCATGTGTCCGGGGTCATCTCATATGATGTCCCTGTGAGGCGTTATTTTGGCAGCATAGGAGATCTAAAGGATCATATTCCCCATGTAATAATGATTGCCACCAAGACATTCAAACTGAACACTGTATTGAATGACCTAGCGGAGATAGCAGGCCGGGATACCATATTTATCAGCACCCAAAACGGGCTCGGCCCGGAGGATATGATCGCCGAACACTTTGGCCCGGATGCCGCGTTCAGGATGTCTCTCAACTTCGGTGCGTCCCTTAACGATACGGGGACCTCGGAGGTAAACTTTTTTAACAGACCCAATCACCTGGGGGGGCTATCAATCAGAAACAGGGAACTGGGATCGCGGGTCGCTGATGTGTTGACGGAAGTAGGGCTTGACACCGAATATGTTGACAACATCAGATTGTACGTCTGGAAGAAAATGATAATGAAATGCACCATGGCATCCATCTGCGCGGTAACAGACAGAACCATAAAGGAGGCCATGGAATTCCCTCCTACCAGAGAGATTGCCGATGCCTGCTTCAAGGAGGCCCTGGCCGTGGCAAAGGCCATGGGATATGACCTGGGAGAGGATTATATGGAGCAGGTCATGGCGTATCTGAACAGGGTGGGGATGCACAGGGATTCCATGTGTTATGACATCGAAAACAAAAAGCCCACGGAGATAGATTTCTTGGGTGGCAAGATCGTGGAATATGGGCGGCAAAAAGGTATTCCGACCCCCTTTTATGTCACGATGACCAATCTGGTCAAGGCCCTGGAGGCGAGGTATTTAGCAACATAAGAATCAGGCATGTAAATATCTTCCAATATAATCTTTCACTTTTACTTTTTTGGCTGTGTTTATGGAACTCATGTATCTTATCTTACCAAAAATGGGTTTTTCAGGTCCCCAGGCCCTGTCGTATCTCCCCAGCACCCAGAAGATACCACTGTAGGAGTTGGGGTCGCGACCGTCCAGGGCGTACTTGTTGTTCAGTTGTATCATAGTAGTCAGGGCGGCGCGTGGGGTCGTGGACCATTCAAGTATCTTCTTTCCCCATAGCATTCTAAGGTAATTATGGATACGGCCTTCTCTCAGGAGCTGTCTTTGCGCGGCATTCCACAGCGGATCGTGGGTATCCGCATTCTCTAATGTTTCCGCATCATAGAGGTATGCTCTTTCATCCATTTCATGTGTTTTAAGTGTCTTTTTAGCCCAGTCCGGGAGTGATTGATACTGGTCGTAATCTTGCCTGTTCATGCACATATTGAATCCCAGCTCTCGCCAGGTGATAAGCTGATCCAGAAACGCCTCGGAAGACGCGCTCATCCCCCACCAGCCGCTCCTGCTACCCCTGGGCTTCTCATCCAGCTTCCCGGGAAGCCAGTTCTCTTTCGCCGCCACCCAATGGAATATCTCATGCGCGGATATGTGACCGAAATGGAGGTAAGGGGCAAGGCTGCTGGTTCCTTCCATATCGGGATGGCTGCGGGTTTCAAGGTAACGGTCTAATCTATGATCAATAAAGTGTTTAGCTATCTTGCGCGCTGGAGTAGAGCCACCCTGTTCATGGACAGTTGTCACATTGTGATCGACAGGCAGGGCACGCAATGCTTTAGCCTTTCCGGTCAAAAGAGAAGGAGACGCGGTCGGCCAGCGTTCAATTATCTCTTTAGGTAATGAGGAGAACTTGCGTATCTTCAGATTCTTTAAAGGATTTGGTGAGGGGTGCTCCAAAAGGTGTGAGGGGAGATTTTTCTGGAGGAATCTTCTAAAGGAATATGCGGTTGGGAATACCCGGTTCGTGAGACCCATGGGCAAAAGGCCGTTGCCGTCCACTATCTCTACTAGAACAGGAAGCCTCTTTGAGGCCGATGCTATCATACGAGGCATAAAAAAGGCCGGGAACTGATCGGTCACCACCAGGCAGGCCTTTTGGGCGAGGGTCTCCAACAAGCCCTTGCCCGAGTCTGGGCAGGTCTCCACAAAAGGATAGTATAGGCATTTCTTTTTCTTGAGCTCCCCTGCGTTATCCGCCATCCCGTCCAGTATAAACCTGTGAATCCGGTCGGAGGCCCAGTCATAACCGCAGCGCAGGGCCTCCAGGATAAGCAGGGGCTTGTTTAGTTCCATTGCCCGGTATACCGCCCTGTCCAGGCTATAGTTCCAGGTAACCCTCCGGGAGGCGGTCATCCAGTACAGGACATAATCCCCGTGTGGATTGATTGGGGCCATGTTAGCCTTACTAATACGTATTTGGGGAACCGGATCCAATATATCAGGCCTTATGGATAGGATATCTTTTGCATTTTATTATTGCATTCTTTTTTGTAAAATTCGATAGAAATTATTAGAAAGAGAATAAGAAAACCATACAACGCTGCCGTACAAGAATGGAGAGGGGACAGTCGATGGAAAAATCATCCTTGAGCAAGTTAATCACGGTCTTTATAGTATTCTTTTTGTCAGTACTGTTTTATTCGCCATGTATTTTTGCCGCGCAGGAAAATCCCGGAGCCATATCATGGAAGTTTCTTATTATCGGCATGTTAGGGGGGCTGGCACTTTTCCTATACGGAATGCGGAAGATGAGTGACGGCATGAAAAAGGCCGCCGGCAACAAGATGCGGGAGATCCTGTCCGCTTTAACACGGAACAGGATAGCGGCACTCCTCCTAGGCGCCTTTGTAACGATGGTGATCCAGTCGAGCAGCGCAACAACGGTTATGCTGGTCAGCTTTGTCCAGGCGGGATTGATGAATTTTACCGAAACCCTCGGGGTCATTCTAGGCGCCGATATAGGCACAACGTTTACGGCGCAGTTAATCGCCTTTAACGTGAGTGATTACGCCCTATTGATGATAGCCGTGGGTTTCGGGATGCAAATTGGGTGCAAGGCTGATCATCTCAGGAACATCGGGGAAATCATCCTGGGTTTTGGTATACTTTTTTATGGGATGAAACTGATGAGCGATGTTATGAAACCCTTGCGCGAATACGATCTCTTTATCAGTGGGATGAAAGAACTGGAAAATCCGTTATTGGGACTGCTGGCCGGAACCGCCTTTACAGCTCTCGTGCAGAGCAGCAGCGCCGCAACCGGTGTGGTTATTGTCCTGGCACATCAGGGCTTGATAACCCTTGAGTCCGGCATTCCCCTTATACTTGGCGCTAATATAGGCACCTGCGTTACGGCCGGTCTCGCCACCATCAGCGCTTCCCGTGATGCGAGACGGGTTGCACTGGCTCATGTACTTTTTAAGATTGCAGGGGTGACGCTGTTTATTTTCTGGATCCCCGAGTTTGCCGAAATTATCCGCGGGTTTGCCCTCAGAACCGGTTCTGACGTTGCCCGGCAGGTCGCAAATGCCCACACTATCTTTAATGTTAGTCTGGCATTAATCTTTATCCCTTTCACAGGGCCTTTTTCTAGGCTGATCAAGCGAGTTCTTCCGGATAAAAAGGAGGATGAGAGTATCAAGCCCAGCGTAATGTATCTTGATGAAAGCACCGTATCTTCTCCCGCGCTGGCGATCGAACTCGCGAGAAGGGAGCTCTCTCACATGGCTGGAACCTTAGGCAGGATGTTGCGAGCGGTCATTATTCCGTTTATGTCCGATGAGAAATTGATAAAACGGCGGGAGGGCCTGACAAGGGAAGAAGCTGAGGCCATGATAAAGCGGATACCCAAGCGTGATGAGCGGCATCCTCAACTCACTCTGCTTGAGGGCGTTGATATGAGGGAAGAAAAGCTTGATTTTATAAACGACAGGATTGTGGATTTTCTTATCAAGATCTCCAAGCAAGAGGCATCCGACAAACAGGCAAACGAAATATACGGAATGATTTCAATATCCAGTGATATGGAAAGCATCGGTGATCTTATCCACAGAAATCTGGTAAAACTGATCGCCAAAAAGAGGCAATTGGATGTGGATTTTTCGGAAGAAGGCAAAGAAGAATTATCGATTTACCATGATAAGGTATGCCGTCAGATTGATCTTCTCCAGCAGGCCTTTGCAGAGCGGGATCTTG
>CAYUYB010000030.1:0-14919 GCA_964449025.1 uncultured Desulfobacteraceae bacterium | reverse complement strand
TGATCCACAGATTACGCAGATTAACGCAGATTTGAAAAAATGAAAAACCGATCCAGAGATTACGCAGATTAACGCAGATTTGAAAAAATGAAAAACTGATCCACAGATTACGCAGATTAACGCAGATTTGAAAAAATGAAAAACCGATCCACAGATTACGCGGATTTTCACAGATTTGAAAAGCATGGCGGATGAACGAACATATAAGATTATTGGTGCAGCTATTGAAGTACATAAAGAGCTTGGTTGCGGTTTTTTAGAAGCAGTATATCAAGAGGCATTGGAAAGAGAATTTATGGCCCAAGGAATTCCGTTTGTTGCGCAACCGTACATTGAGATAAAATACAAAGGAGAACCGCTTGACAAGAGATATCAGCCTGATTTCATATGCTATAAAGAAGTGATAATAGAAATTAAAGCTATTTCATGTTTAACGGGGTTAGAAGAATCTCAACTTATAAATTATTTAAAAGCGACTGGTTTGAAGATAGGATTATTAATAAATTTCGGTGCAAAATCGCTTGAGCATAAGAGATTAGCATATGGATTCTAATCCGTGTAATCTGCGAATAAGGGAACCTTTACTGAAACGTCCGCTTGATGTTGCCCTGTCATTCATCATGATGGTGCTCTCCCTGCCCGTATCCATTCCTATCGCGCTGGCCATAAAGCTGGAAGACGGGGGGCCGGTGTTTTACAGACAGGAGCGGTGGGGAAGGAACGGGACGCGTTTCCGGGCCTATAAGTTCCGCACCATGGTGCCTGATTCGGATAAGAAGTTCGGCATAAGACAGGCCGCTGAGAATGATCCCAGGATAACCCGGGTGGGCAGGCTGTTACGCGCCATGGGCCTGGATGAACTGCCCCAGATCATCAATATATTTTCGGGTGACATGAGCTTTGTCGGCCCCAGGTCCCTGGCAGTGGGCGAGATAGTAAGGGATGAAGACGGCAACACGGTAGATTATGAAGACGTCCCCGGATTCCGGGAGCGTCTTCAGGTAAGGCCGGGGCTGACATGCCTCGCGGTTATATATATCCCCAAGGATTCCGCGCCCAGGCGCAAATTCCAGTATGATCTGCTCTATATAAAAAGGCAGTCCTTTGGACTGGACCTGCGTCTCATCACACTCTCCTTCTGGATCAGCTTCCGGGGCAGGTGGGAGACGAGGGGGCGTAAAGTATAACTCATAGGTTATTGGTTAAATAGTTAAATAGTCGAATCGTTAAATAGTAGATACGAATTAAGGATTAGGGGGCAGGGATTAATTTGGGGTTATGGGTTAGGGATTACGGGATTAGTGATGAGAGGACGTTATGACCTGCGTGATTTTACCTCAGGATGCAATTATTTTTTTGTTGAATTTTGATAATTTTTAGTTTATAATGCATAAAAATGACACTTTTTGTGCATTATAGGTTTAGAATGTTAAGAGATATCATCCTTGTTCAAAAAAGGGAACTTGAAAATAGTCTGAAGGAAGGCTATGTCGAACGGAAGGTGCCCACACCGCCGAATCTCATGAATGATCTGATCCAGGTCATCACTGGTCCAAGGCGTTCAGGTAAATCCTTCTACGCAGTTCATCTCTTGCATGGTACCGGTTCCTTCGGCTATGTCAACTTTGATGATGAGCGACTTACTACACTAGGCGACTATGATCAGATCATAAGCGCGGTCAACGAGATCTACGCTAATCCCCGCTATCTGCTTCTTGACGAAATCCAGAATCTCCCCCGGTGGGAGCTGTTCGTCAATCGTCTGAAACGCCAGGGATTCCGCATTCTCATTACGGGAAGTAATGCAAGTCTATTGAGTTCCGAGCTGACCACGCATCTTACCGGACGTCATAGTGTCATCGTCCTTTTTCCTTTTTCTTTTGAAGAATATCTAGCGTGTTCCCCAGCTCAACGGACGGCCACGGAGAAGGCTGCTGCGCTCGAGACGTATGCTGAACAGGGAGGATATCCGGAACCGTTGCTCAAAAATATCGATCGGAGCGATTATTTGCGTACACTAATCCAGTCCATCCTTTACAAAGACATTATCCGGCGATTTCGAATCCGCTCTGTTCAAGGAATGGACGATCTGGCGATGTACCTAATGTCCAATATTGCGCGGGAGTACTCGTTCAATACCCTGTCTACGATGACCCGTTGTAGAAGCGTTCACACCGTTGAGAAGTATATCCGCCATCTTCAAGAGGCGTTTCTATTTTTTCCGCTTAAACGGTTCTCTTATAAGGTGAAAACACAGTCGACCCATAACAAGAAGATTTACTGCACGGATAACGGCTTGGCAGTCTCTGGGGGATTTCGTTTCAGCATGGACCGGGGTGCTCTGTACGAAAATCTGGTGGCTGTCGCCCTGCGGAAAAGGGAGATCAGTGGCTCCATTTCCGTTTTCTACTGGAAAAATCAGCAGAATGAAGAGGTCGATTTCGTTGTGAAGGAAGGCTCGCAGATTACTCGCTTGATTCAGGTTTGTGCGGACATATCGGATCTGAAGACTTTCAAGCGGGAAATGCGATCCCTGGTCAAGGCATCTCAGGAGTTGAATTGCGATAAACTACTAGTCCTCAATCCTCACGAGGCCCGGACGGAAAGCTTTATCTGGCAGAAGGTAGAGCGCCAAATCAGGCTCGTTCCCATTTGGCAGTGGCTTGTTGAGTAATAATCAGTGGAATAGTACATAGGAATTAAGGGTCAGGGATTATGGCCAAGAGCTGAATGCTAATAGCTAATGGCTAAATGATACAAAGATGTTGACTATAAGGCGAAAAGGCTATATAAACATACGGTTAGGGGAGGGTATAGAGCTGGTGTTGGTGAATCCTGTGGTTGTGGCTGAAGGGGAGAGGAATCCAACATGCATAAAGACGTAGCGATCATAGGAGGATCGACCTCCGGCCTTTTCACGGCGTACCTGCTCGCCCAACAGGGCGCGGATGTCAGGCTGTATGAGGCCTCGGAACGGATAGCCCCCGACCCGAGGATCCTGATCGTGACGGACTATATGCGCCGGGCCCTTGCTGGTCTCTGTGATGATATAGTCGTCAACAGGATCCATCGCTTCGAACTCTTCGCGGACGGACAGGTCGGCAGTATATCCCTCCAGAGACCGGACCTTATCATCGAGCGGTCAAGGCTGGCCCGGAGGCTCGCGGAACAGGCGGAGGACAAAGGCGCGAAGATCCTCACAGGCCGGAGGTTTCTAGACCTCAGGCCCAACGGGAAGAGGTTGAACTACACCCTTTCATCCAGCGGGGATGGAAACCATGTGGAGGACTCCGCCGAGGTCCTAGTGGGAGCGGATGGTGTCTCGAGCGTGGTGGCCAAAAAAGGAGGCTGGCCGGGCCAGGCATCGGTTTCCCTTAGCCAGGCGATAGTGGAGTTGCCCGGGGATATGGGATCCGACACCACCAGGATATGGTTTAATCCTGAAGAGACGCCCTATTTCTACTGGCTCATACCCTATTCAAGGACCCACGGCGTGTTAGGCGTGATCGGCGAGGATCAAGAGCGCACAAGAAGGAACCTGGAGGCATTTCTGGATAGAAAGGGTCTCGCGGCTGAAGGGTACCAGGGTGCCATAACCTCCCTATATACCGGGTGGATCCCGAATCATAGGAAAGTGGGAGACAGTGACGTGTATCTTGTGGGTGATGCCGGGGGTCATGTAAAGGTGAGCACGGTAGGGGGGATAGTCACCGGTCTGCGCGGCGCTATGGGCGTGGCCGGGGCGATCCTGAACGGCGGACCTGACGGGGAGTTAAAGGCCCTGCGCAGGGAGTTGAATCTCCACAACCTTGTACGCAGAGTCCTCAACCGTTTCACGCAGAAAGAGTATGTCAAGCTCCTGGGCCTTTTGAACGCGGACACAAGACTCGCCCTGGGCCGCTTCCACCGGGATGAGACCACCAGACTCCTCCTCAACCTCCTCCTCAAACAACCCCGCCTTTTGCTCCTGTGCCTGGGAGCCCTCGTTCGTGGTAAGTAGTCAATCAGTTAGACAGTTGAATGGTCAAGCAGGTATTCGTTAATTGGTTAAATGAGGAATTCGTTAAATCGTTAATCGGTTGATTTCTTAAATGGTATATTCGTAGACATGGATTAGGGATTTTTGACTATTCGACCGATAACCAACAGCTAATAGGTAACAGCTAATAGCTTCTTCCGAAGGAGGGCGTTGTGAGACGAGCGTTAATAACAGGCATAACAGGACAGGACGGGGCCTATCTGGCCGAACTGTTGCTGCAAAAGGGTTATGAGGTGCATGGAGTAAAGAGGCGGTCCTCCCTCTTCAATACTGAAAGGATAGACCACCTCTATAAGGACCCCCATGAGAAGGACAGGCGTTTTGTCCTCCATTACGGGGATATGACCGATTCCACCAACCTGATCCGGATCATCCAGGACGTGCGGCCGGATGAGATATACAACCTGGCGGCGCAGAGCCATGTGCGGGTCTCATTCGAGACAGCGGAATACACGGCCAACGCGGACGCCCTGGGCGCGCTTCGGGTCCTCGAGGCTATCAGGATACTGAGGCTTGAGCAAAAGACGAGGTTTTACCAGGCGTCCACCAGCGAGCTGTACGGCAAGGCTCAAGAGACACCTCAGAGAGAGTCGACCCCCTTTTACCCCCGGAGTCCATACGGTGTTGCCAAGCTCTATGCCTACTGGATAACGGTGAATTACAGGGAGGCCTACGGCATGTACGCCTGCAACGGGATACTCTTCAATCACGAGTCGCCTATCCGGGGTGAGACCTTTGTTTCAAGGAAGATAACCAGGGGGCTGGCCAGGATAAAGGCGGGCCTTCAGGATTGCCTCTACCTGGGGAACCTTGATGCCAAGAGGGACTGGGGTCACGCCAGGGACTATGTGGATGCGCAGTGGCGCATCCTCCAGCAGCCTGAGCCGGATGACTATGTCATTGCCACGGGAGAGCAGCATTCTGTCAGGGAGTTCGTCGAGCTAGCCGGGAAAGAATTGGGATTGGAGATCCAATGGAAGGGCGCCGGAGTCAAGGAGACAGGATCCGTAAGGCGCAAGGCGAAAGGCGTGAGGCGAAAAGCGGAAGACACGATACAGGAGGGAAATATCATCGTGAGGGTTGATTCCAGGTATTTCCGTCCGACAGAGGTGGATGACCTTCTGGGAGACCCTGCCAAGGCCAGGGAAAGGCTGGGCTGGTCTCCAAAGGTTGGTTTTAAAGAGCTGGTAAAGGAGATGGTCAGGGAGGACCTCGAGCTGGCCAGGAGGGACGCCATGATCAAGGAGAAGGGGTTCAAGGTGTTTAACAGTTTTGAATAAGCGTGAGGGCGTCAGGGCGTGAGGGCGTCAGGGCGTGAGAGCGAGAGGGCGTGAGGGCGTCAGGGCGTGAGGGCGAGAGGCGAAAAGAAAAATCAATCGCCTGCGGTTTTTCCCCTTACGCCTAACGCCTAACGCCTTACGCCTCACGACTAACGCCTAACGCCTTACGCCTAACGCCTCACGATTATCGAGCAACGATTAGAAACATGGAGAAACCTCATAAAAAGCTGGATGTTTGGAAGGTATCTATGGAACTCGTTAAACGCATCTATAGAATCACTAGTTCTTTTCCGAAGCAAGAGGCTTTCGGCTTAACAAGCCAGATTCGCAGGTCCGCGGTCAGTATTCCTTCCAATATAGCTGAAGGCGCGGCGAGACAGACGAATAAAGAACTGGTAAATTTTTTGCATGTTTCACAGGGATCCTTGAGTGAATTGGATACCCAGCTTGATATTGCCTACGAACTAAAATACATCAGCGGGGAAGATCAGCAGGATTTGGATAATATGATGGTTCGCATTGATAAGATGTTGAGTCGTCTGATAGCGGCAAAGAAGCGTGAGAGCGTCAGGGCGTGAGGGCGTCAGGGCGTGAGGGCGTCAGGGCGTCAGAGCGTGAGAGCGTCAGGGCGTGAGGGCGTGAGGGCGTCAGGGCGTCAGGGCGTGAGGGCGTCAGGGCGTGAGAGCGAGAGGGCGTCAGGGCGTGAGAGCGAGAGGCGAAAAGAAAAATCAATCGCCTGCGGTTTTTCCCCTTACGCCTAACGCCTAACGCCTAACGCCTTACGCCTAACGACTCACGATTATCGAGCAACGATTAACGTTTCACCACCAATGAGGAATAATGCTTAATAAGGATGCAAAAATCTACGTTGCTGGTCACAGGGGTCTGGTAGGTTCGGCGATCACGCGGGTCCTGGAAAAGAACGGTTTTGAAAATCTCCTGTTCCGTGCTCACCATGAGCTTGACCTGACGAATCAGGCGGGGGTGACCGGGTTTTTTGAGAGAGAGAGGCCGGATTATGTCTTTCTGGCGGCCGCCAGGGTGGGGGGCATTCACGCCAACGACGCCTATCCCGCTGAATTCATCGGGAACAACCTGATGGTGCAGTCCAATGTCATCCACGCGGCCCATGAGCATGGCACCGGAAAACTGCTCTTCCTGGGTTCTTCATGCATCTATCCCAGGCTGGCTCCCCAGCCCATAAAAGAGGAATCCCTGCTGACAGGACCGCTTGAGCCGACCAACGAATGGTACGCCATCGCCAAGATAGCGGGCGTGAAGATGTGCCAGGCCTATCGAAGGCAGTACGGGTTTAACGCCATATCCATCATGCCCACCAACCTGTACGGGCCGGGGGATAACTTTGACCTGGAGGATTCCCATGTGCTAGCGGCGCTGCTCCGGAAATTTCACCTCGCAAGACTGGCGGAAGAAGGCAGGTGGAATGAGATAGATAACGATGAATCAATAAGGGGGACCATACCGGATGACATCAAGGCCTCCCTGGTCGCCATATCAAGACACAACGGCCATGAACCAATAACCCGTAATCCCTGCCCTGATACCCCCGCCGAACCCGTGGTGCGTCTGTGGGGCACTGGAGGTCCCAGGAGGGAGTTCCTGCATGTTGATGACCTGGCCGAGGCGGCCCTTTTTCTCATGGAAAACTATGATGACCCGGAGATCGTAAACGTGGGAGCGGGCAAGGATATATCCATCGCGGAACTGGCCGCGCTGATGAAAGACGTCACAGGCTGCGCGTCTGACGTGGTCTTTGATCCGTCCAGACCTGACGGGACACCCCGGAAGCTTCTGGATATATCAAAGATAGAGAAGCTGGGATGGAGGCCAAAGATCCCACTGCGGGATGGGATTGAATCCACATATAAGTGGTTTGTCGCAAAGGGGGACGTCCGTAACTTTATAACTTAGTCAGGATAGAGAAAAGAGGATAGAGGAAAGAGGCGTAAGGCGCGAGGCGCAGGGCGAAATCAGGTCATAGCGCGTGGCGTAGGGCGCAAGGCAGAAGGCGGAAGTCAGGGGACAGTCGGCTTCGCATAACCACGCCGTGTCAGGGAGATAAGAGGGTCGGGAAGCGGCCCATTCGGGGAATGGGCCCTACGGATGAGGGTGCTTTTGCAGGGTTCGTTCGCCGAACGAACCGATAGCTGAGGGCTGACAGCTCATAGCTCATTGCTTGTAGCGTGAGGGATAGAAGATGAGAAGTTAAGAAGGTGAGCGCAGTTCGCGTAAGATAGCTAAATTAAAATAACTGTTTAAATATATCGTCTTGAGCTATAATTTTGAGGGTCGGGCTGCGGGGATTCAGATAGGTCATGGCGCGGGGCGTAAGCCATAAGGCGCAAGGCAGAAGGCCGGCAGGCTACGCCGCGCCAGGGAGATGAGGACGTCTCATTTTTCTGAATCTTGAGTCCGGGATTCCGGCGCAGCCGTATTCAGCTAATAACCAATAAACAATACCTAACGAGGAAGACAACCATTGCAGAAAAGTGGTGACGAAAAGATCTCTAATTTGACAAAAAAGCTGAGCTTTCCGGATCAGGGGCTTATCGGGATGCTGGCCGGAGAACATAATTCCCACCTGAAGCTCCTGGCCGAGAGGACAGGTGTCTCCTTGAATACCAGGGGCACCGATTTTATACTCAAGGGCGGGGACTGGGAGATCGAGCTGGCCGAAAATGTCCTGACACAGTTATATGGACTATTACGTGATGATTACCCGCTTTACGCGAGCGATGTTGAATACGCTATCCGGATACTCAGTGCTGATAGGTCGGCAAACCTTAAAAGGATATTCCTGGATCGCGTCTATATATCCTCCAAAAAGAGGATCATATCCCCCAAGAGCATTAATCAGAAGGAATATATAGACGGGATAAGACATTTTGATATCGTTTTCGCCATAGGCCCCGCGGGCACGGGCAAGACATATCTTGCCATGGCCATGGCGGTGGCCGCCCTGGCCAGGAAGGAGACAAACCGGGTGGTTCTTGCCAGGCCCGCCGTGGAAGCGGGAGAGAGACTGGGATTTTTGCCTGGTGACCTGTACGAGAAGGTCAATCCATACCTCAGGCCTCTTTATGACGCGTTACACGACATGATGGATTTTGAAGACGCCCTGGGTCTTATCCAGAAGGGGGTTATAGAGGTCGCTCCCCTGGCGTTTATGAGGGGCCGTACCTTGAACGACTCCTTTGTGATACTGGATGAGGCGCAGAACGCTACCAAGGATCAGATGAAGATGTTTTTGACCAGGCTCGGATTCAGCTCCAAGGCGGTAATAACAGGAGACGTGACCCAGACGGACCTGCCCGCGGGAAAGACCTCCGGTCTGATCGAGGCCAGGGACATCCTTCAGGGCATAAATGGCATAAAGTTCGTGTATTTTTCAAGGGATGATGTTGTCCGGCATCCCCTGGTACAGGAAATCATCGACGCTTATGAGAGAAACGGGAAAAAAGACAGCTCTGGCGGTCAGTAATATCGCCGGGAGGCTGGGATCATCAGCAAAGGGCAGGCTGCCGTGGATAATCATCGGGGCCTTGAGCCTTGTTATCAGTGTGTTTCTCTTCCCCAATATCCTGAAGAGCCCTAGTGTCTACAGGATTGGAGATGTGGCGGAGAAGGATATCAAGGCCTCAAAGGATATCCTTGTGGAGAGCGAGACCCTGACCGCGAAAGACAGGGAAGAGGCGATTAAAAAGGTCCCCTATGTATATGATTTCGATCCTTTTTCCTCAAATCTGGTATTGAAGCTGAAAGAGGCCCTGTCGGACGCGTGGGTCTCTATCGCCGTGGATACGGCGGATACCGGGGAGCTGCTACCGCCCGAAGAGATCCCCTTGCACACTGGCGAGGACAGGGGACTGATCAAGGGTCGGTTCTTCAAGATACTGGAGATACCTCCTGACGATGAGATTTTCGAAAAACTCATCCAAAACGGGTTTTCACTGGAATTGGAAGAGGGCATCTCTCGCCTGCTCACGGATATCTTTGAAAAGGGGATTGTGGGAAACAGGTCCATGGTTATGAACCACGCCCAGAAGGGGATCATTATCCAGGATCTTCAGACAGATGAGGAGATACAGGTAAGTGATCCGGACAGGTTTTATGATATCGAGGGGGCCGCCGAGTACATAAGGAGCCGCCAGGCGGACCTCATCGAGGGTGGTCTGGCTCCCGAGACCGCCGAGCTTGCCACGGAGATGGCTATCCTTCTTATCAAACCGAATGTCACCTTTAATCAGAGAGAAACCGAATTGAAGAAGGATAGCGCGAGAGAATCCGTGAAGGCCGTGTATTATCAGATAAAAAAAGGGGAGATGATCGTGAGAGAGGGTGAGAGGATAGGACAGGACCATCTCATCAAGCTCTTGGCGGAGGCCCAGTCAGCGGGAGACCAGGCGGCCTTCGAGCGGGTCCCCGGCATGATGATGCTTATCGGGATCCTTTTCGCGTTCGTTTACATGGCCGGATTAGTGAACTACAGATCAGCCGGTGAAGATCTGAGATATGACCTCTTTAACGCGGTCACGCTTCTGGGTCTGTTTATCTTTATATGGTCATACGGCCTTATAGCGGAAGATCTGGCTAGGGGGTTCCATTCCCTTACCACAAGGGTGCTGCTGTTCGCCTTGCCTCTACCGTGCGGCGCCATGTTGATAACCGTGTTTCAGGGCATGAGGATAGCGGTTATATTCTCTCTTCTGATCTCCGTGCTGGCCTCCCTGGCCATAGACGGGGGCATCGATTTCTTTCTGTATTTTTTCATAGGCAGTCTCTCGGCTGCTTACTGGGTCAGGGAGTACAGGGAGAGGGGCATACTGATAAAGACCGGCTTAAAGGTAGGGTTAATCAACATGTTGCTCTGTGTTTCCATAGAGGGCGTCTCCGGATCCGTCTTTTCCATAGAGACACCGCTGGCACTGGCCGCAGCATTTGTGGGGGGCGCTCTGGCGGGCATTGTATCAACCGGCCTGATCCCCCTGGCTGAGATGGCATTCGGCTTTACCACGGACCTCAAACTGCTTGAGCTGGGCAATCTGGATCAGCCCCTGCTGAGGGAACTCATGCTGCGGGCCCCGGGGACCTATCACCACAGCGTGATTGTCAGCAACATGGTGGAGGCCACGGCCAAGGCCATCAACGCCAATCCCCTGCTTGCCAAGGTGAGCGCCTATTATCATGATATAGGAAAGATTAAAAAACCCCTTTATTTTATCGAGAATCAGGCCGATAAGAACAGGCACAAGAAACTGGCTCCCTCAATGAGCAGTCTGATACTTATCTCCCACGTCAAGGATGGGGTGGAGCTGGCCAGGGAACATAAATTGGGAAGAGAGATAATCGATATCATACAGCAGCACCACGGGAAATGCCTTATCACCTATTTCTATCAGAAGGCGAAGGACCAGGAGAACAACGACAGAAAGGGCAAGTCTTCCCGAATCAAGCAGGAAGATTACCGGTATCCCGGGCCGAAGCCTCAGACCAAGGAGGCGGGACTCGTGATGCTGGCGGACATGACAGAGGCGGCGACGAGGTCTTTGGCGGAACCCACCCCCGCCCGTATCCAGGGGATTGTTCAGAAGATTATCAACAAGGTCTTTTCCGACGGACAACTGGATGAATGCGAGCTCACGTTGAAGGATCTCAATGAGATCGCGAAGAGCTTCAACAAGACCCTGGGCGGGATATTCCATCACCGCGTGGAATATCCCGATGTTGACGCGAAGGAGACGGCAGAAACGTATGATGGAGATACAGATAAACTATTTCCGGAAGATCCCGGGAGTGAGAAGCAAGCAGATACGGAAGAAGATAGGGAGAGTCTTAAAAGACTTGGGCTGTGACAAGGGTGAACTGAGTATACTTTTTACCGATGACGTCCATATCTGTGAATTGAACAGGTCTTATCTGGGCAGGGAGGGACCCACGAACGTGATGGCCTTTCCCATGTCGGACGATCCGGCTTCCGGCGTGGTATCCGGTATGCTGGGTGACGTGGTGATATCCGTGGATACGGCCCTCAGAGAGGCGAGGGCGGCCAATGAGCCGCTGGAGGAGGTTATCTATCGTCTGCTTGTTCACGGGATATTGCACCTTATGGATTACGATCATGAGAGGTCCCCGCGCGACGAACGGATCATGATGAGAGAACAGAAGAGACTTATTTCCATTATAGAGGAGGAATAGCATGGCAAGACTGGCCGTAAACGTGGATCATATCGCCACCGTGCGTCAGGCCAGGGGGGTTAAAGAACCGGACCCGGTTATGGCCGCGGGCCTGGCCGAGCTGGCTGGCGCTGATTGCATTATATGCCATTTGAGGGAGGACAGGCGACACATAAATGACAGGGACTTGCGTCTGCTGCGGGAGACCGTGAAGACCAGGCTCAATATGGAGATGGCACCTGTGGAGGAGATGATAGAGATCGCTCTAAATATAAGGCCTGACATGGTCACCCTTGTCCCGGAAAAGAGGCAGGAATTGACAACGGAGGGCGGGCTCGACGTGAGCTCGAACCCGGATCGTTACAGGGATGTGGTGCGAAGGCTTTCTGAAAAAGGTATAAAGATAAGTTTCTTCGTGGACCCGGATCCCGGGCAGATAGAGATGGCCCGCGAGGTAGGGGGAGATATAGTGGAGATCCATACCGGGCAATACTCTGAGGCCGGGGCCGACGAGGAGGAGGCCGAGATACGTTTTAAGAGGATAGAAAAGGCTGTCGAGGCGTCGGCCGATCTTAATCTCGGGATCAGCGCGGGCCATGGCCTTAACTACACGAACATAAAGAGGTTCAGGTTCCTTCCCCGGATCGAGGAATACAGCATAGGGCACTGTATAATCGCCAGGGCCGTCCTGGTGGGCATGGAGAGGGCGGTCAGGGAGATGCTGGAGATAGTTAGAGAATTCTAAGAGGACAGGGTTCCAGGAGTTAAGGGGTCGAGGGTTCAAGTGTATGGAGCAAGGCGCATAGCGCAAAGAGAAAATAGAAAAGAGAAAACAGGAAAGAGGATGAGAAGATAAGAAGGTAAAGTGGTTAGATAGTCAAATGGTTGATTTGTTAAATAGTATGTAAATAAGAAATTCGAATATCGAAACCGGGAAGCCGGCCCGAAGGGCTGGGACTGAGCGAGCATAGCGAGCAAAGAATTCCTGATTTCGATATTAGCCTTCATCGGTTTTGAGCTAATAGCTAAGAACTCGACCCCTGGACTGATAAGGGTTCGTTCCCTGAACGAAGCGATAGCTGAAGGCTGATGGCTGACAGCTAATAGCTGACTGAGAGGGTTCGTTCCCTGAACGAACCGATAGCTGAGGGCTGATGGCTGACAGCTAATAGCTGACTGAGGGTTCGTTCCCTGAACGAACCGATAGCTGAAGGCTGAAGACGGAAGTCACAATACATATTCTGGTTTCTGGATTCTGACTCCTGACTCTTGGTAAACATAATGATCTACGGCATAGGCATTGATCTTGTCAAGATAGAACGCATGGAAGGCGTCTTAAAGAGATGGGGGGACAGGTTTATACAAAGGGTCTTCACCAAGGACGAGGCGGGGCTGTGCAAAGGAAGGCCGTCTCCCGCGGCAGCCTTTTCAATGAGATTCGCGGCCAAAGAGGCCTTTTCAAAGGCCATGGGTATTGGCATGAAAGAGGGTGTCAGGTGGCTTGATATCGAGGTGTTTCATTATCCCGGGGGAAGACCCGGCCTGAAGGTCCATGGTAGATCATATGACAGATGCACAAGGGAAAATATAACAGGTTTTCACCTGAGCATGTCCGATGAAGGTGACTATGGGGCTGCTGTGGTGATCTTGGAGGGAGGGTTATGAGGATAGTAAGGGCTGCGGAGATAAAGGAGATGGATCGCATGACCATCCATGAGATAGGGATACCGGGCGCCGTTTTGATGGAAAACGCGGCGCGGGGCGCGGCCAGGACCTTTCTCGAACACTTTGATCCGCCAGAGCGGTCCGGTGTTCTGGTGATCTGCGGTCCCGGGAATAACGGTGGTGACGGATATGTCGCGGCCAGATACCTGAGCCAGGCGGGATTACAGGTTAAGGTTATAGTGACAGGAGAATCCAGGAAGATCTCCGGCGAAGCCCTTTCGAACCTGCAGATCATAAGACGCATGGGCATGGATATCAGGGAAGCACCTGACCCTGACGGGTGGAAGAAGGTCAGGAGGTATCTTAAGGAGTGCGATTATGTCATAGACGCGATCCTGGGAACCGGCCTTAACTCACCTGTTCGTGGTTATTACGGACAGGTTATCAAGGAGATAAACAGGGCCTCAAAACCTGTTATGGCTATCGATATACCTTCGGGCCTGAACGCGGACACGGGCATGGTGATGGGTGCGGCGGTAAGGGCGGATCTGACCGTGACCTTCGGATACCCGAAGCTGGGGCAGGTGCTGTTTCCAGGGGTGGATATGGTGGGCCGTCTGGTCAGGATTGATATAGGGATACCGGATATGGTGTCCGCGAGGGTAAGATCTCAGTGCAGGATACTTGAACCGGATGATTTCAGCGGTCTTTTTTATGAGGGGGAAAGGGATATACATAAGGGCGCCAGAGGGCATCTCTTGCTCCTGGCCGGCTCGACGGGCAAGACCGGAGCGGCCGCGCTGGCCGCCCTGGGGGCGTTGAGGGCGGGGGCGGGTCTTGTCACGCTCGGTGTCCCGAAGGGCCTGAATAGTATCCTTGAGGCCAAATTGACAGAGGCCATGACCGTGACCCTGCCCGAGACCCCTGAGGGGACCCTCTCCCTTGAGGCGGAGGCAGAGATATTCCGGCTTATGGAGGGCAAGAGCGCTGTTGCCCTGGGTCCCGGGCTGTCGCAGAATCCCCAGACATCCGAGCTGGTGAGGAAGATCGTCAAAGGATGCGGGTTGCCCATGGTCATAGACGCCGACGGCCTGAACGCCCTGGCAATGGACAAGGGTTCCATGGAAGGCCTGGGCAGGGAAAAGATCCTTACCCCTCACCCCGGTGAGATGGGCAGACTGGCGGGACTTAAGGCCAATGAAGTGCAGGGTGACAGGGTGGGGATAGCCTCTCGATTCGCGAGGGAGCACGGCTGCTGCCTGGTGCTTAAAGGGGCTCGGACCGTCATAGCCGAACCTGACGGCGGTATATCCTTGAATCCTACGGGTAATCCCGCCCTGTCGAGCGGCGGCTCAGGGGATGTGCTTACGGGACTTATATCCGGGTTCCTGGCCAGGGGATGGGATTCGGCCTCGGCGGCGAGTGCGGGGGTCTATTTGCACGGCCTTGCCGCTGATCTGCTCGCGGAGGATATGGGCCAGGCCGGGGTCCTGGCCGGGGAGCTAACCGATGTTGTCCCCGGGATTATGGACGCGCTGGCAAGGAGGGAATGGCCCCTGGAGGGTACCCCTCCTTACGCGGACCTTTATCAGAGGCTTTAGGCGCACCGGTTAAACAGGCTGCGCGTTTAACGGGGTAAACATAGAGCAATCAGCTCAGCTTTTATGTTCTTGGCTCCATAGATCTAAGAAAAAACAAAATTATTAGAAACTAAAAAGTGTAAACGATGTACCCGGTCTA
>CAYUYB010000029.1:0-15149 GCA_964449025.1 uncultured Desulfobacteraceae bacterium | reverse complement strand
TTTGTCCCATCATATATCTGACTGTATGTTTAATACAGAGGAAGGCCCCTTTGAGATTTATATCCAGTACGCGGTCCCAATCCTCCTCGGTCATCTCCAGAATAGGCTTTTTTATCAAGATGCCCGCATTGTTGACCAAAATATCGACCTTTCCGAATTCCTTGATAGTTCTATCAACCATGTTTTTAACATCTTTGGAATTGGAGACATCGGTTTTTGCAAATAAGGCCTTATGACCCGCTTTTCTAATCTCTTCTTCGACTTTTTTCCCGGTATCGGAGCGGATATCAGCTATGACTACGCTGGCTCCCTCTTCTGTAAATCTTTTGGCGATAGCACGTCCGATTCCCGAACCTGCGCCTGTTACAATTGCTGTCCTGTTTTCCAATCGTAATTTCATGAATTCTATGATATTAAAAGAAAGGAAGATTGTCAACATACTAAAGGCCGAAGATGTTTCAAGATATCGATCTTAGTTTCCTGCTATAAAACTGATATCTCCCTAGGTTCTTGGTTGACCAAAGCATATCGGTGTGCAAGGGACCGCGCTAGAACATCGCCGCCCTTGGGCCGTTTGTTATTGGGCTGTTCTTGGGCTGGGTTTTTCCTCTACTGAATTCGCCCGGGGGCTATATACAGAATTCGGCGGCATGGGATACCTGGAGGAAAGAGGGGAGGTGCTTGAGTTTTAATATTGCGCTTCCTATATGTAAACGTAGCGAAAAGGAGGTAATGTGAAATGATAGGGAAAATCGGGATAGATGAGGGGAAAAGAAACAGAATAATCGACAAAGCGGGTCACTTTGCCGATGAAATCGGGGTGAAATACATGGCCTGCGCCCCTGCCACCTTTGGAGCCATATGCGAGGCCTTCAAATCCGAAGGTATAGAATTATTTACGCCGGAGACACAAGAATTGCTGACCCAAGGCATGATGGGGCTCCATGGCGGTATAGCCATGACGGGAGTCGGCACATGTGGCGCTGTTACTGCCGCAACGTTTATTATAAGCTATGTTGTGGGTGTTCCTACTGCGAAGCTGGAAAAAGACGGCAATCTCAATTACGCCGCATCTGTTCCTGCAGTGGAATATGTTATTGATAGATTTGAGGAGGATTATGGCGCTATCGATTGCCTCAGAGTGCGTTATAATCGAGTTCAGAGGGCTCTGGACCTTATGGATCCGGACGCCAGGATCTTGGAGATGACTTTTGCCCTGCATCAAAAGGATAAATGTGGCATGACCGCTGAAAGATTCGAAGAGGGGCGTGATCAGACGCCGCCTGTGAGAGGGGCCCGCTGGGCGGCGGAGGCGATTTGTGACCTGTTGGAGATGGAACCTGAAGATAGGTGGGACCTGCCCCCCCATATTAGGGGTCTGGGACCTCAGGAAATGATGCCAAAACTTCAGAAGGTTGTCGAAGCATTGAAAGAGCTGGGGTGGGTCCGTCCCGAGGAGAAGATCTCTTACCGGGAATACCGCAAATTGAAGCTGAAGGGAAAAGAGGGCCTGGAAAGAGAGAGACTGGGTTCGGTAAGCGCGCCAAAGCGGGAAGAATATACGGAGTTTGGCGCATAATTCTTAGAGTGAACTATGTGTTTTTCTCACACCCGCCTTGGCGCACAGTTCAATCGTCAGGGTGGAGGATTTATGTTTTGCCCAAAATGTAAAGCCGAATATAGAGAAGGTTATTTAAGATGTGCGGATTGTGACATTGATCTGGTTCCGGAGTTGCCGCCAGAGCCAGAGTTATCTGCAGAGTACATTGATTTTATCAAAATTATGACTTATTCGAGCAGGCATGAAGCGGAACTTGCAAAAGGCTTTTTATCTGCAAATAATATTAAGGCTGTTATTTTTGGCGATGACGCTGGAGGCGTTCAGCCTGGTTTATCGTTCTCCACAGGGGTCCAATTATCGGTAAAAGAAGAGGACGTTGAAAAGGCAAAAAGAATCATTGACGATGCAGGCTATATGATTTGACTAATAGCTTGAGATGTGGGCCTACGAAAATCCTAGACAGGAGGTTTTTCAATGAAAGTCATTACAGCAAGAAGGATGGTTTCAATTCTCGATTTCTCTTTGTTGCTGGTTTGTCTGTCTATTGTTTCAATGATTGCAGGAGATGCCTTTGCTCAGCGGCAGGGTTCAAGCGAATACAAACATAAAAGCAACCTGAGTGTCATTACTATAGGCTCCGGTGTGCCTGGTCCTTTCGGGGACAGGGCTGAGGCTATGACTGTTATTCAGCATGAAGGCAGATATATTGTAATCGACTGTGGCTATACCTCTGTGTTGAAATTGATGAAAAGCGGAATGCCGATGAAAAACATTGACATAATAATGTTTTCACACCTTCACGCCGATCACAGCACGGATTTTTTTAATCTGATGACGTGGCGCTTTTTATCAGGTGGGAGGGAACTGGAGATCATTGGCCCACCAAGGACAGAGCATTACTATGAATTCTACAGGGAATTTTACAGGGATGACGTGATATACAGGGCTCAACTATCAAATATCAAGACCTCGGCCGGTTCACTTACAGGCGTGAATGTAAGGGAGTTTACAGGATCGCAGAAAATAGACATCAACGGCATTTTGATCGAAAGCGCTGAAATGGTGCATACCATGTATGACCTGGCATACAAATTTACCATTAATGGGAAGGCCATCGTTGTGTCCGGAGACACCTCCTATACTGAAAATATAATCAGGCTGGCCAAAGACGCTGATCTCTTCGTGCTGGACGGATCATTTATTATATATGCGCTTGAGACTCCGCCACAGAATCCTCCGGAAAGACAGGATATTGGCAAGAGAAAGATTGACGGAAAAATACCAGAACCAACAGATGCATATTCAGGAAGATTTTCTGTCGAGTCCCATTCGAACTACAAGGATATTGTAAGAATAGTCTCCGAGACAAAACCAAAAAAGGTGATACTGACTCATTTGTTCAGCGGGTATATGGGTAGTCCCGATCCCCATACCAAGGAGCTCCTTGATAAGGTCCGAAGCGATCTAAAAAAAGCAGGATTTGAGGGTGAACTGCATTTTGCAAAGGACGGTCTGGAAGTGGGAATCTGATATATAGTATTCCAAAGCATGCTTTTTAGGTTTTTTTCCAACATATAAAAACGTTATGGAAGTATGCACTGCCTGCCTGTTAGTTCGATATGAAACTGAAATGAGGTGCAAGATGAGGGATTATCGTGAGCTGATAGCGGCATTGCTCGCGGGTGCAGTTGCGGGTGCTCTGGTCTTGGGAATTGTTGGGTGCGCTGTCATGGCTGGCGTTTCGCTTGTTACCGAAAATGCGCTGAATCTAAGTTTGAAAGGCGCGTTGGAGGTTTTTATAGTCGGAACGTTAGGGGGTGTACTCGGAGGAATACTACTGTTTACGGTCAGGAAAGTTCACCGTGACTGTAAGATGGCTTGCGGTATAACAGTCGGCGCAATATTATTCGTGTTATCCTTCCTCTTTGCATGGGTAAGCGGAAACATCACTCTTGGTTTGTCCTCAGTACAGCTATTAACTTTAAGCGAGGTGGCCATTATGTTTTTGATATATGGAATCTGTGCTGTGGCACTTCTTAAAAGGTTTGAACATAGCGTGGGGAAGAGGGCGAAGACAGAGTACCGAGAGACTTAGGTAGAGTGAGTCTAACATGGTCATGGACCTGACGGGCGGTGCAGCGCAGGTTATGCCGGGCGTTGAGCCTGTCGAAAAGGTCTCTAAAGATAGTTTTGATCTTCTCTCGATAAAGAATGACCTTGTAGTCTGACTTACGATCAGCCATCTTATAGGCATGAGTAATCTATGGGGGCCTCTATGAAGTGGGATAATCTTCCCATGCCAGACAGGAACGGCATCATACGCCTATTGCCGGAAGATTTGTCCGAGGAAAACAGGAAGAGGATTGTCAAATTCGGCACCTTTATGTTCATGTACGATTTTGTGCAGAACTACTGGGTACGGCCGCGCATACACAAGACCAGCGCAAAAAGACACTGGGAGATTATGCGTGAATTGATTTCGCCATGGAAAGACGCCGTGGTGCTGGACATAGGTTGCGGCACGGGGGCCGCGATGGCACATTTTGATAGCAGCAACGACTATACAGGACTTGACCTCTGCTATGCCATGCTTATACAGGCGGTGAAGAAGGCAAGAAAGAAAGGGTTTACCAGATATACGCTCGTTGAAGGAAACGCGGAAGAACTATTCTTTGGGGAAGAGGAGTTTGATTGTGTCTTAGTAGACACATCCCTGCACATGATACCTGAATACCAAAAGTGCGTGGGAGAGATTGCCAGGGCCCTTAAAAAAGGTGGCCATCTGATCTGCGGTTCTCCGACTGTTGGGATCAACAAGGAATTCGACGCCTTATGGGAGAAAATAGCTCCCAAGCGTAACCTCCACTCTTTAAAGGAAGAGGATTTTCAGGCTGTGTGCTCGAACCAAGGGCTTAGTTATGATCATGTGGGGACAAATGGGGGTGTTCTATATTTCCGCGCATACAAAGGAGAGTGACGCTTCTCAAAATCTAGTTATTGAGAAAAGACTGTAGCGCTTACTTTCTTCTTTTTGATTTTTTGCATCTTTTTTCTTATGATAAAAAGGAGTATTTCGTACACACGACGTATGGTTAATAACCTGTGTATCACCAGCTTTCTCAACACACGCAGGATCTGGGGTATGTTGAAAAAAGACGCGTTTACATCCCTACGGATCTGCTGCAGGTCCTCCAGGGACAACGTGTCGGAGAAGACTTTTCCGGAGTCCTTATCAATGTGGTAATCGCCGTAATCCTTAAGCATGTCTTTCAGGGGAGAATATTTGGTAGCCCTCAAGACAGAAAGGCCCAATGTGTCGACCCCGAGTTCATGGGCGAATTCTACGATATCCAGCATGTCTTGTCTTGTTTCACCGATGTTACCGATGATAAAATAGCAATGATAGATAAAATCGAATTGCCGCAGTACCTTAAAGTATTCCCTAACCTTTGCGATATCAAAACCCTTGTTCATGGAGGCGAGAGTGCTGTCTTGAGTGGATTCTATGCCGACAAAAAAGGCCATAAAGCCCGCGGCATACATCTTTTGAAGCACATCAGGCCTTTTGGCGATTTCTAAACGGGCGTTAATGGCGTATTTCTTTTTTATTCCTTCTTCTATTATGAGGTCGCACAACCTTCCAACCCAGTCCATATCCGCGGTAAAGATGTCATCTGCAAAACCAACCACATCTGCTTCGATGGTCTTTATCTCTGACATAACAGATTCCGGGGTCCTCACAGACCATTTTCTCTTCTCACCCAGGGGATTAAATTTAAAATCGCAGAATTTGCAGTTGTATGGACAACCCCTGGATCCCAGCATGATATCAATCTGGATATCTGAAACAAACTTGTCCAGCTTAACCATGTACTTGTATCGACGGAGCGACCTATCGGGGAAAAAATCACTGTGAACAGGCTCCAGACGCCTGTTGCTGTTATGCGTTACCCTCCCATTTAGCCTGAAAGACAGGCCATTGATATCCGCTGAAATCCCTTTGTTAACAATCTCCTTTACGATGTCCTCGCCGTCACCCCGGACAATGCCGTTTATCCGTGGTATAGCCTCAAAAAGTTCATTAACATTCTCCGTGGCGAATCTTCCTCCTATAACCACGGTTATATTTTCAGGGATGCTGTTTATGGTATCTTTTACAAAGTCGCTTTCAACATTCCAGTTATAGCTTATAAGGGCCAGATCAATATCTTTGTCAATAAATGAGGATAAGGGCTTATCTTCATATCTTAGGTCAATTACCTTAACAGTGTTTACCAGGTCTTTTATGGCACTGGCTATGTATTCAAGGCCGATGGGCGGCAGAAAATTGACGGTCTTTAGTTCCTGCCTGTACGGGTAAATACATAATACATTCTTAAATGTCATCTTAGGATGTTGCCTTCTTTCTGTGGTCCTAATTTAATCGCAGTTATATGGATCAAATATCTTTCAGCCGGTTGAAATCAAAGCCTTCAGAAAGTATATTATCTTTTATGCCGGAGATATCCCTTTTTGTAGACATGGCGGCGGTGATCTTGGTGAATCCTCTTGTGTCTCCAAGCATTATGCAGCCGATTATGCGACCGTCTTCCAGAACTATCTTTTTATAGATGTCTTGATTAGAGAAGATCCTGGATTCCCTCTTGTTTTCCGGATCTATTTCCCCGGCTGAGGCAAGATCAATCCCCACCACCTTTAATAGATTGGCCATGACGGTTCCTTCATAGACCGTGTCTCCTCCGGCCATATTTATCCCCGCTATCTTCCCCTGCTCCATGGCCGCGGGCCAGATGCCGTAAGGTATTCCATTAAACTCGGCAACATCTCCTGCTGCGTATATCTCGGCCCGGCTAGTGCGGAGACGTTCATCAACCTTGATGCCCTTATCATAGTCAAGGCCCAGCGGTTCCGCAAGGTTTATATTAGGCCGGACACCGGCTGAAATGATAACCATTGGCGCGGAAAGGATTTCTCCGTTTTCCAGACGAACACCACTGACTGTATTATCTCCCTGGATCTCCCGGGTCTTGGCTCCCAACCTGAATGAAAATCCCATCCCTTCCATAATAGTGGTCAGCCTTTGGGCACCATCCGGATCCAGCTGTCTAGGTAAAAGCCTGGGCGAAAACTCCACGATCATAACCTGTTTCCCTAGTTTTCGTAAGGCGTTTGCCGTTTCCAGGCCGAGCAGACCGCCGCCGATGACCACGATTTTATCAATCTCCCCGGCCTGTTTGATTATATCGCGGGCGTCCCGGATATGTCGCAACGAGAACACTCCCCCCTTTTCTTTACCTTTGAAGGGCGGAATAAATGAATGGCTGCCTGCGGCAATCAGCAGCCGGTCATAAGAGAATTTTTTGTCCCCTTCCGCAATGACGCTCTTTTCCCCGGGGTCTGCACCGGTGATCCGGGTTTTTAACATTAGTTTAATTCCCTCATGAGTGTACCAATCATCCTTTTTTGCTATTAGATCCTGTTCAGTAATATCGCCCCCTATGTATTCGTTTAATCGCAGCCTGTAATAAAAAGGGGTATCCTCGTCTGTTAGGATTGTTATTTCCCCTGTTCTGTCATTCTTGCGGATATTTTCCGCGGCAGTAGTGCCCGCCACGCCGTTGCCAATGATCAAATAATAGGACATTTCTATCCCTCTTCTTTATGATATGCTTCCTTACTATAGGGAAAGCTGAAGCCCTCGGTTCGCTCGGAAACCGGAGCGTACAAAGACATTATCCCAACCTGTAGGGCCCGTTCCCCGAACGGACCGTTTCCATCGGTTTATTCGCCTTTGCCAGGATAGCCGGGGGATTGTCATAGCAAAGCGAAGATCCTTGCATGTTCAGTGTTAAGTTTGCCGACCTTTTTTCTTGGGCGTTTTTTTGTTATTATTCCGTGTGCTGTCTTCTTTTCCAAACTTGGTCAGGCCATAGGCGAGCTCCCTCAGCCTTTCATTAACCAGATAGTTTATGGTACCCTTGGGGTAGGTGCCATCTTTATTTGCTTGGCCCGCCTTTTTGTCTGTAAGGATTTCCATGCCTTCATCAATGTTACTTACAGAATAGACGTGAAATTTTCCTTTTCTTACAGCTTCCACCATATCCCTGCGCAACATCAGGTCCTTGACATTGCTTTGGGGTATTATAACCCCCTGTTTTCCTGTAAGGCCTTTCTTTCGACAGCAATCATAGAATCCCTCTATCTTCTCATTCACCCCTCCGATGGCCTGGACTTCTCCCTTTTGGTTTATGGAGCCTGTAACAGCGATATTCTGTTTAATAGGGACGCCTGATAGACTTGACAGGATGGCGTATATCTCGGTTGAAGAAGCGCTGTCACCATCCACGCCCCCGTAGGATTGTTCAAAGGTTATACTGGCACTTATGGTCATAGGCTTATCCTGGGCATATTTTTTCCTGAGATATCCTCCCAGGATTAAGACCCCTTTATTGTGGGTATTGCCGGACATGTCGGCCTCTCTCTCGATATTGATGATGCCAGCCCGGCCCATGGATGTGGATGCGGTAATACGGGAAGGCTTTGCAAACGCATAATCTCCCAGGCTATAGACAGAAAGGCCGTTTACTTGTCCGACCATTTGTCCGTCCACATCGATCATCAAGGTCCCCCTATCGATCATTTCCTGCAGGTGTTCCTCAATCATATTTGACCTGTATATCTTGGAATCTATAGCCTTTTCCACATGTTGAGATGTTATATTGCGCTTGTTGTCATTGCTGGCCCAGTAATCCGCCTCTCGGAGAATATCGGTCAGTGCAGGAAAACTTGTGGACAGTTTTTCCTGGCGCCCTGCCATGCGTACCGCCTGTTCAACAAGTGCTGCAACGGCCGAACTGTCGAATGGCTTCAGCTTTTCTTCGTCCTTCTTCATTTTTACAAATTCGGCGAATTTGAGGATGGACTCCTCGTTTCTTTCCATGGTTGTGTCAAAATCCGCCCTCACCTTGAAGATCTTGGGCACATCCTCGTCATAGGCCATCAGGGTATGATACAGATGAGTGCTCGAGATTATAACCACCTTGGTATTTATCTCGATGGGCTCCGGCTTGAGTCCCGTTGTCGTGAACAGGTAAAAGGGGTCGTAGGTCTGAATCTCCATTTTGTTTGTCTTTAAAGATCTTTTGAGTGCCAGCCACACACCCGGTTCTATGGCGGCATCAAGAAGATTCAGTACCAGATATCCACCGTTGGCCTTGATAAAGGAACCGGGCCTTATTTTGCTGAAATCCGTTCTCCAGATGCCGCTTCGGTCGACTATCCTTTCTATGCTTCCAAAGAGATTTCTGTAGGTGGGGTAGGATTCGATAATAATGGGCGATCCTTTCTGGGTGCTGTTATCAACGAGAAGATTCACCTGATAGGGCTGAAAAGGATCACCCTGCTGCAGGCTGAACGATAAGCCGGGAATGGCCTCCTGGGACTGGGTGGAAAATATCTGCAGGTTTTCGCTCATATCATCCAGCATCTCAGTAAGATAATTATCAACCTTCTCCCCCTCGTATTTCTTCTTGAGGGGTGCGATCCGGCCCTTTGCCATTTTCATGAATAATAGACGATCTATCTCCTCGGTATTCCTCTGGATTTCTTTCTGCAGGTCCCTCAGTTCCAGAAAGATCTTGTCAATCTCTTCTCTCAGGGCGGCGTGCTTCTTCTTTAACTCTTCATACTCTTCTTTGGGAAACCTGCCTTTTTCTACCATATCCTCTACCTGGTCTATGGGCGTGGGGTCTCCGTCTACCAACGGCATTACCTCGGGCCTTTTAATCTGTCCGACCTGCACGTCAACAATGGCAAAACCCTCATCCCTCACCCTTTTGTCCAGGTCCTTGAAGAAGCCTTTACCTTTTTTCTCATATTCGGTCATTATCTCTTTTTTTCTGTTGATGTAATCCTGGCCTTCGAATAGAACCGGCACCTCTTTCTTAAGGGTTTCGACGAAATCGTGGATATCCTTTTGAAGTTTTTTCCCGTGCCCCGCTTTGAGTCTTATTAATACAGGGGTCTCCGGGTTCTTGAAGTTATTTACATAACAGAGGTCGTCCGGGGCTTCCCCGTTCTTTTCGGAGATCTCCTTCAAAAGTCTACGCACAGTGGATAACCTTCCGGTACCCGCGACTCCGGTTACGAATATATTGTATCCTTCTTTCTTCATGGCCGACCCGAAGCGAAATGCCTCCACGCCGCGATGCTGGCCGATAATTTCCTTTAATGGCTTGAGGTCTTCGGTGTTTTTGAAAGGAAGGGTACTGGGATCTAGTCTCCATCTCAGGTCATCAGCAGCTATTTCTTTGCCTATTTTTTCCTTAGGCATATAGGTCCTCCCGGATTACACTGTTTATTCGTTCTTCCAATTGCAAAGAAGCTATTATTTCAGGGATGCCCCCGAGGGGGCTTAAGCAAATATTTAGGATACTTTTATCTTTATTCTCTTAGTTTTTTCCGGAGGGCATTTAGGCATAGTGACCTTTAATATTCCCTTTTTATAGATGGCTTCGATATCATCCATGACTACTTTGCAGGGGAGTTGCGTTGTGCGGGAAAAGGATCTGTATATGCCCTCCTGTTTTGTCTCACCCTTGATGGTAAGAAGGGTATCGACGATATCAATATCCAGGGCATCCGGGTCCGCTGCCGGAATCTCAGCGGTGAGAATTAGATTCTTCTCGGTCACCTCTAAGTCAAAAAGAGGGATTCTTCCGGTTAACCTGGGAACCAGTGGGGGACCGAATTCTCCCCACATCCTGTCCAACAGGCGGTCCATATCTCTGCGCAGTCTATTGATGCGTTCGTTTTTCCATAGTATCAAGCCCTGCATTACAGATTCTCCTTTTTCCAGTATGGATTTACAAGGTCTTCAAAGATAGCCAATGCGGCGTCGGAGCCACGACCGGCGGCCGTCACGATCTGCTTATAGCCCCCTTCCACATCACCAGCGGAATAGATGCCCCGGATGCTGGTCCTGTGTCTGGAGTCGTGTTTTATATAACCATCGGACGTGATTTCCAGACCTATCTTCTTTGCGAGCTCCGTGGAAGGGCTATAGCCGATGGCGATAAATACCCCGTCCGCGGGAATTATTGAGGTCTCCCCTGTTTGATTGTCCAGTAGTTCCACTCCCTCGACGCTGTCCCTGCCTCTGATCTCTACAATCTCCTTATTAAAAAGGACCTTGACGTTACTGGCTGAGAGGCTTCTTGTGAGATGTTCCTGTGCCCTTAGTCTTTCCCTCCTGTGAACGACAGTTACGTCCACGCCTATATTATTAAGGTGCAGGGCTTCTGTAACCGCGCTGTCTCCACCTCCCGCCATGATCACCTTCTTTTCCTTAAACAAAGGGCCGTCGCAGGTGCTGCAATAGCTAACGCCATGGCCCGAGAGACGGGATTCGCCCGGTACATTCAGATGTCTGTGCTCGGCGCCGGTGGCCAGGAGAAGGGCCCTTGAATTAAAACGCCGTCTGCTCGTCAATACCTTAATGGTATCACCGGGTTTAACCTCTATGACTTCTTCACCGGGAAAGATATTTACATATTCCAGCGCATGGGTAACCATGAGGTCAACGAGGGCCTTCCCTCCTATTTGGGTAATCCTAGGGTAGTTTTCAACCACCGGTGTGCTGGCAACCTGGCCGCCGAGGATATTGCGTTCTATGATTGCTGTCCTAAGGCCGCTTCTCGCCCCATAAATCCCCGCCGTCAGGCCGGAAGGTCCTCCCCCCACTACAAGAAGATCCGTGGCAACCTCTTCGGCATCGCTGTCTGGTATAAAAAAGGTCTGTTCCTCCATCTTTTCCAGGGATAACATAAATAGGTCTTCTGTCTGAGCGCCCATTGCTATAAGTTTTTCGTTGGCATAAACCTGTGGAACACTCTGCGCGGAGTATTTTCCGGCCAGCCGGGGGTTAGCCTGTATATCAATTATCTCCAAGGTAATCAATTCCGGTTTCTCAATGGCGGCCTTCAGGGCGTTGACCGCTTGCTGCGGACAGTAAGGGCAGGTAGTACTGACAAACACCTTTACGTCACGTGGATCCTTCATTCTATCCAGTATCTTTTTTGCCTGGACTCCTAGATTGGTCCGTCCATAACCGATCATTATCATGGCTTCCACAAAGGTGCGGGCCTCTTCTCCCAGCGGGGCTCCATACCATCTGACCTTGTAATGTTCGGGATCAAACAACAAGGTGGGAGAATAAACCGCCTTCCATTTACGGGCCTCCTTATGAGCAAGGTCGAATTCATGCAGGATTATTTTCTGGCTTAACTCCATCAGGGCCCGGATGATCTGCCTTGTTCCCCGGTTGAAGGGTTCGTTACTGTCCGTAGTGGTGAAGAGAAGCAGTGGTATCTCGTTAGTGAATTTCTCAAAAATAGGCCTTAGCTGGGCTTTAACATCTTCTAAGCCTTGGTGATGAGCATCTTCTTCTTTGTCTTTGCGTCCAGACATCTGTGTCCCCTTAAGCCTGTTCAGAAGAGACTTTTCTTAATTAAACTCATATTATCATCTATGCTTTTGTGGTTCCAGAAAAATTTGTGTGTTTTTCAGATAGAAAGATTTAGCCCGGCAAGCCGGTCTTTTTCGTGCTTGATGCGTCTGGATTCCGCGATTTTGGTACCCATCCCCTTTATATAATAATCAGGTTAATCCTTTATTACTCCCCTTGCCAGAAGGTCCACCTGCTTCAGCAAAGTGGGGACTCGGTGAGGACCGTGCATTTTCCTGATTCTTTCCGATGCGCTTTGAATATCTATTCCGGCAGAGGTTATATACAGAGGTTTTTTGCTCTTTCCCCGGTACACCTCTAAGGCTGATGAACCCTCGAATCTGGATTTAGCCACCCCGATTACGGGCACATTGCTACCAAGATGATTAAAGAGGATACGCCCCAGTCCCGGCCTGTTGCCGAGCATCACATAACCGTCAATGATTATTTCGTCCGGGGGGTGCTTAATTTGCTGAAGCAATGCGAGAATACATGGGAGTTCACGTCTATGGAATTGCCCCGGAATGTACGCGGCCTCTCCATGCAGGGATTGGGTATATGTTGTCAAAGGTTGCGCATCCGTGTAATCCGAGAATAGCAGGGCCGCAGCCAATGCGCTGTCATCCTGCCGGTAATGCACGTCAAAGGCGGCGATCATAAGCTTTCGGCTCTCTTTTAATCGGGGGCTAATATAGGAAACCGGATGTGGGGGGTGCCTTTAGTTGTTGGTATGGTCAAGGGCTCACCCCCAACTAATCTTAGTCAAAGGCCATATCAGTCTTCCATACCTCCCAGACTTTTCCCACCAGATCGGGTCCCGGTTTAAGGGTGGGCTTGCCCGGCCTCCATCCGGATGGTGTGGCTTCCGATCCCTTGCTGTTCCTGACAACCTGAAAAGCCTGAATCTGTCTCAGGCTCTCGTTTACATTCCTTCCGACAGGGGGCGTTAAAACCTCAAAGCCCTGGATGATACCATCAGGGTCGATTATAAATCTGCCCCTGGTTTCCGCCCCCCCGTTGTCATCATATACTCCGTATGCGGTTCCCACTTTGCCTCCGGTGTCTGACAACATGGGGAAAGGAATACCTCCCGAGACCATCTTTGACAGCTCATGATCGTTCCACATCTTATGAACGTATATACTGTCGATACTCATAGATAATATCTCAACACCCAGCTTTTGAAATTCAGGAAATTTTTCAGCAACTGCTGAAATCTCTGTTGCTCAGACAAAGGTGAAATCACCCGGATAAAAGCATAGGACAACCCACTTCCCCAGGTACTCAGACAGTTGAATATTTACGAATTTCCCTTTATGGTATGCAGGTGCGGTAAAATCCGGCGCCTTTGTTCCTACTTTTATCATGGTTTTGGCCTCCTTGGTTACGGTTTCTTCTTTAGCTGGTTTTTCTTCAGTTGATCCTCCCACCGGCCCTCCGGTGGGCCTTGCGCAACCTACTTTCAATTCCTCAGGCATAGGCAAAGCTCCTTTTTATTTATGGTTATTAGGAAAACACAAAAACCTTCCAATCAAATAGAAAGAACACGTGTTGATTGCTCTTTTTATCCCCAGAAATTGGATGTTAAAGGTGAAATCAGAAATTGATTTTTGGCTGTTGACCAAATAAAGGATCTTATGAAAAATAGGTTTATGTCCGTTTGAGGATCTGTTTTATCCGCCTTTTATTTTGAGGCTATCAGTATATACATTTTGTGTCAATCTGTTTATTATCCGTTGATACGCCATCTAGAAGTCATCTGCCATTCGACAGGCCGTTCGACAAGGCGTTCGACAAGCTGTTCCACAAGCTCACGGTCCCGAGCACCTTGACTTTGCTCGGTGTCGAAGGGCTGTGTTGACGCTCGGCTGAACTCACGTAGAAGCGTTCGACCTAGAGGTTCTCGATGGTCCTGCGCGGTATTTTATATGTGCCTCACTTGTGGCTCTTTGGCGCTCCGGTTTAGTGCACGGGACAGTCATCTAACATCTATATGGTGGCGAGGGTTACACCAAAATCGTGTGCTAATATGAATTATTTGCACGTTTGACGGTGGATTTTGGTATCGCTTGGATAAGGGGCAATTTAAATTTTATTAACACATCTCTTGACTCTTATTCAGATTGTTCCTAGTCTTTGACCTAATAGAAAGAGAAGGCGCCAACAAAACAGACGAGGTGTGCGGGTGGATTCAAAGATATCATGGCTGGACAAAGATGGATAATATCCGATCACTGGGGTTCTTTTCAAGACGAAAAGGGCGTATCGCATGGCGCAAGGCTTAAGGAGCAAGGCCGGAGCTGTGATGCCAGGGCTAAGGGCTGTCCCTTTTTCGGGTGACTGTCGGGGATGCACTCATTAGGCGAATGAAACGCATATTTTTGCATGATTAAAGACGATTATGAACAGATATCTAAACAGAGATAGAGCGGGGAAGATCCTGGGGAAAAAGCGGAGATTGCTGGGCAGGGGGCTATCCTACGCTGAAAAGATATTGTTTTTGCACGAGGCGGAGAGACCCGGAGAAAAGTTATTAATCGGCGGGAAGGATCAGATAAGGGTGTACCCGGACCGGGTGGCTATGCAGGACGCCACGGCCCAGATGGCCATGCTCCAGTTCATGCAGGCGCACAGGGGAAAGACAAGGGTGGAAGCGACTATCCATTGCGATCATCTCATCACAGCCGATCAGGGGGTATCCATTGATGTGAAAAGAGCGAATGAGTCAAACCGAGAGATCTATGATTTCCTTTCGTCATCTGCAGCCAGATATGGGATTGGGTTCTGGAGACCTGGATCGGGGATTATACATCAGGTTCTCCTTGAGAATTACGCGGCTCCGGGCGGCCTTATGATAGGCACCGATTCCCACACACCTAATGCCGGGGGGCTGGGCATGCTTGCCATTGGGGTAGGCGGCGCTGACGCGGCAGAGGTTATGGCAGGTCTCCACTGGGAGACTACCTTTCCCGTCCTGGTGGGGGTAAGGCTTTTCGGAAGACTCAGGGGGTGGGCCTCGGCCAAGGACATTATATTTGAGATGCTCAAAAGGTTCGGCGTAAGGGGAGGAACTGGCAGGATCTT
>CAYUYB010000028.1:0-15283 GCA_964449025.1 uncultured Desulfobacteraceae bacterium | reverse complement strand
GATTGATGCGAGCAATATAAGAAGGGTTGTCTTTAACGCCATAACCAGGCAGGAAATAGAGAAGGCATTCCGCAATCCACGTCTGATCGATATGGATAAGGTAAATGCTCAGCAGGCCCGTAGAATTCTGGACAGAATCGTGGGCTATCAGGTATCGCCCCTGTTATGGAGAAAGGTGTCAGCGGGATTGAGCGCCGGCCGAGTCCAGTCTGTGGCTGTCCGCTTGCTGGTAGAGAGGGAACAGGAGATCAGAAATTTCATACCGGAAGAATACTGGAGATTGACGGGATATTTTACCATCAAGCCGGAGAAAAGGGCATTACTTGCCGAAGAATGGGATGAATGGCTGGATGAATCCACAAAGGAATCGGGAAAAGGGAAGACAAATACCAAGACGGTGCATGAGAGAAACGAGTGGCTTTCCGAGCACGACAGCTTTTCTGCCGAACTGATCAAGGTGGACGGCGGGAAATTCAGGCCGGGTAATGTCGATGAAACATTGGCAATTGCCAGACTGGCCGGTTTTCAACTTGATGACAGGGTGGAGGAGGAGATACGGGTTTCGGGAGGCAAAACGCTTCACAGGATCATGCTGAAAGGCCATGTGGAAGGCGGCCCTGATTGGAAGATCAAGTCAATTGAAAAGAGACGTACAACCAACAGGCCGCATTCACCTTTTATCACCAGCACCCTTCAGCAGGCAGCCGCTAATCAGCTTGGTTTCACGACTCAACTAACCATGCGGACAGCACAGGCACTTTATGAAGGGGTGATGGTTGATAAAATGGGCTCCGTCGGGCTGATTACCTACATGAGAACCGATTCAACATATATTTCTTCTGACGCCCTAAATATGGCAAGGGATTATATTGAATCCAGGTTTGGTGATAGTTATGTCCCTTCCAAGCCCAACTATTTTACCTCTTCTGATAAGGCTGCCCAGGAGGCCCATGAGTCTATCAGGCCAACGGATGTAAACCTTACGCCTCAGGACATGCGTTCGTCATTGACCACCCAGCAGTACAGGTTATATAAGCTTATATGGGAAAGATTCATAGCCTGCCAGATGAAAGATGCGCAGTGGGATTACACTGTTATCATGATCTCAGGCCTTGCGAGGGGTAAAGAGCTAATATTCCGAGCCGCGGGAAGGGCTCTTGTCTTTGACGGGTATTACAGAGTGACCGGAATACCCAATAATTCCGAGGAGGCTGTATTGCCGTCGCTTGAGGAAGAAAAGCCGGTTTACCCTTTACAGATGGAGCCTGAACAAGGTTTTACCACGCCTCCTCCAAGATATACGGAGGCCTCCCTGGTTAAAAAGCTGGAGTCGGAAGGCATCGGCCGACCCAGCACTTACGCGCAGATTATTCAGGTTATCCAGGAACGGAATTACGCCAAGAAGATCAAGAATCGATTCCATGCTACGGACCTGGGTGAGGTTGTTACAAATAAATTGGTGGACGCATTTCCTGAGATACTTCAAGTAGGCTACACTCGAGACATGGAACAGCAACTAGATGATATTGAAGAAAAACACGAGGATTGGGTGCCTATGCTGAAGCAGTTTTACGGGCCCTTCAAAAGGAGGCTAGAGGAGGCCTATCATGGTATGGAGCACGCCAAAGCAGAGATACAGCCGGCTCCTCATACCTGCCCACGATGTGGCGGCGCTACTGTCTATCGTTTCGGTCGAAACGGTAGATTTCTGAGCTGTGCCAATTATCCTGCCTGCAAATTTGCCTCGCCCATTGACGAAGAAGGCAATCCTGTGGCTCCGGAACAGACAGATATCGCATGCCCGAAGTGCGGTAATCCCATGTTGATCAAAAAAGGACGCTTTGGGAAGTTTTTGAGCTGTATTCGATATCCAGATTGTGACGGAATAATTAATCTGGACAAAAGAGGCCTTGTAAAGACGCCGAAGGTTTTACCTCTTGTCACCGAGATCAAATGCCCCAAGTGTGGGGCCTATCTCAATATAAGGCGGGGAGTTCGCGGGCCTTGGTTGAGCTGTTCCAGGTTCCCAAAATGCCGAGGCAGGCTTGGCTGGACCTCCCTGGATGATAAGACAAAGAAGCGGTGGGAAAAGGCCCTTGAAGATCACGAGAAGGCATATCCTCAGCCTATCATTCAAACAGTGGACGGAGAACCTGTGGGGGAGGGATATAGACCCAAAATTATAAGGATGTCTTTTGACGGTGAGGGGTCTGAAGGCTACACTGAAGAAGATGGTATTTCGGTGACCCCTGACTAGTGGCGCGGTGCTTTCAGCAGGTTAATGGAGCTCGGACCTTATTGATTCGGCCTGGCCTGATATGCCATCCCAGTGGGGCTATCACTGTCAAAAAAATTATAGAATGTTATAATAAATGATTGACATTTATATATTATTATGATATAAATTATATTCAAAGTAGGAGACTTATCAACAATTTAACCTTTAAACAGCTCCCTAGTCTCTCCTTGTAACGGAGGCACAACCTCTACTAGGGAGCATTTCTTTATCACTTTTTTGCCTTTTCCGCCATTTCCACAAGGCTGGCGAGCTTTGGAGTACCTGGTATTGAAAATCTTTTCTTTTCTTCCTCGGAATAATTCTCCTCGATAAACCTGTGAATGTCTATCCTGCCTTGCCAGCAGCCTGCGATCCATTTGCAGGGAAGAAGATCATTTTCGGTTCTGCAAAAGAGAAAAGTAACCTCACCTCCTATTCTGGGACATCGGATCCTTTTATGGTCATGCTCGTCGATCATATACTAGTACCCTTATGCCCGCATTCAGCCGGTCTTGTAGCTAAGATTAAACCGCGACATCGGGCAATTCAGATTGTGCCTTTTTAACCTCCTCTTCGGGATAAGCGTAATCCTGGAGCTGGCCCGTCAAATACCGATCATATGAAGAAAGATCAAAGTGTCCGTGACCACTATGGGCGATCAGAATAGTCTTGGCTTCACCTGACTCTCTGCATTTAAGGGCTTCATCAATCGCCACCTTGAGGTTGTGGCATGGCTCGGGCCCGCTGATAATCCCCTCGGTACGGGCAAACTTGATTCCTGCCTCGAAAATGGCGGTCTGATGCACCGCTCGAGCCTCTACCAGACCCAGGTCATACAGGTGGCATATAATAGGGGCCATCCCATGATAACGCAGGCCCCCGGCGTGAATTGGAGGAGGAATGAAGCCGTGGCCCAGGGTATGCATTTTCAGCAGTGGCGTCATCCCGGCTGAATCACCGAAGTCATAGGCGTATAATCCTCTTGTCAAGGTTGGACAGCTTTCGGGCTCAACGCAAATAATGCGCATATCTGGTTTATCACCGCTTATCTTGTCCCTGATCCATGGCAGAAATTGACCGGCGAAGTTGGAACCTCCGCCCACACACCCCACAATTATGTCAGGGTAGGCATCTGCCATTTCCATCTGCTTCCTAGTCTCTTCTCCTACAATGGTCTGATGAAGAAGGACATGATTAAGCACACTGCCCAGTGAATAATGGGTGTCATCACGCGTAACCGCGTCCTCTACCGCTTCACTGATAGCAAGGCCTAGACTGCCAGGGCATTCCGGCCATTTTGCGAGCATATCTCTCCCCGCTTTCGTGTCTGGACTGGGGCTGGGGACGCATGTCGCACCCCATGTCTCCATCAAGATGCGCCTGTAAGGCTTTTGGTCATAGCTGATCCTAACCATATACACCTTTAATTCTATGTTAAAGAAGGCGCAACCCATGGCAAGGGCACTTCCCCACTGCCCGGCGCCGGTCTCGGTTGTTATACGTTTAACACCTTCTTTCATGTTGTAGTATGCTTGGGCGACCGCCGTGTTGGGCTTGTGACTCCCTGCCTGGCTCGTCCCTTCATATTTATAGAATATCTTGGCCGGCGTATCCAAGGCCTTTTCCAGCCGGCGTGCTCGGTGCAGAACGGTCGGCCTCCACGTGCGGTAGATATCCAGCACTTCCTCGGGGATCTCAATCCAGCGCTCGGTGCTCACTTCCTGTTTAATGAGCTCCATGGGGAATAAAGGAGCCAGGTCATCTGGGGTTACAGGTTTTCCAGTCCCCGGGTGCAACACAGGCGCCAACGGCTTCGGCAGATCAGCTTGAATATTATACCAGTGGGTCGGCAGGTCCTTTTGGTCAAGAAAATACATCAATCTCTCCATTTTATCTTTATCCTCCTTCTTAATTAGCGGCACCTTACGTAATTGGCGTGCTGTGTTTGTTTTCGTCCTTGAGAGAGGGCCCTGAGGGCCATTAAGGTAATTATAATAAGGTCTAACCTTTTGTTTCTTTAAGTACTCACTAACCGCGTTAACCAGATATTCTCATGCATAGAACGAAAATAAAGCATAAAAGTCAAGAAGAATGATACCTTTTTTCAAATTCCTTTATTTCGGCCAGCAATTCATCGATATATTTATTATGGAAGGGCAACAAGTGCCTCCTTTTCGCCAGTTCCCTATCAAATTTCATAACCGATTCAAAATGTCGCCTTCTGACTGAATCAGTTTTAAGGCTGACGGCCTTTTGCATACTCTTAACTATATCTTCCCATTCCTTTTTGAATTGATCCACCTGCTCCCAGGTTTTAAGATTCTTAGATCCTGAATATATGTTAAGCCCCGGTCTAGATTCCAGAAGGTAATCCATTCTCCTGTCGTCCTTATGGCACGCATATCTGAATTCGCAATGATCGCAATCAAGTCCATCAGCGGAATGATGAAAGTATCCCTTTTCCAGTTTGTCCGTCAACATGTCCGCGTAACTGTCGATAAGGCTGACCCCGCTTAAGTCAAGGCCTTTGACTTGAGGATCATGATCGATAATGGGCTGACTTAAAGGGCCGTTCTTTAAAAAGGCATCCATTTTCAGAGAATAAAAGGCGGCGGATATTTTTTTGGCGTCTGATATCGATCTCAGGGCCCTTATATAGACAGGAAGTTGAAAGGAAAGGCCCTTTTTTACCATATTGGATGAAGGAATCTGCCCGGTTTTATAATCATATATATACACCTTTTCCCTGTCGACCTTATCCCTGTCAAATCGGTCTATGTATCCCCTTAGAGGTGTTCTGCCCATCAGGACAGGGTCTCCTCTCTTACCGAACTCGTATTCTATCCCTTCCGGGGCCCTCTTTCTGAAGGCGGTTTCTTCAAAACGAAGAAGTTTGGCTAAAACGCCTTCCCTCGTGGGAGCGCTCTCTCCTGTCGTATCCGGATCCTTTTCCAGCCCGGCCAGAAAATCAGTTCCCTGCATTTCAAAGAAGTCAAGCCTATTGAGAGAAGCATTTCGTGTGCTATAATCAAAGGCGATATCCATGGCCCTGGAGAATGCTTTGGAAAGACCTATATCATATACATTTTTTCCCTGATTCAGGAGTTCCCTAAAAAAAAGACTCAGTACATGATGAATATATTTCCCCATGTCCCTGGGAGAGGCCGCCAGGCCGGGCTCTTCCATACTCTCCAGCCCATAGATATATTCAAAGAGGTAACGCATGGGGCAGTTTGCCATTGTTTCCAGATGGGAGGCGGAGATCTTATTATCCCTATCATTTATGAATTCGGCGAATCTTTTCGCACCTCCCACTAGCCCGTCATATTCAAAGAGCCCGTCCAAAGCACACCTGCAGGCAAGGGCCGTAATTCCCCTTAAGGGCGTTTCCAGGCCTTCTCTAAGGATTATGTTTCTTAACTGGAAAGGAGCGTGCTGTTCTGCCGGGACCTCGGAGGTTTTCTTTTTGAAGTGGGCATTTAACATCTCGCCGTCGGATGAAATAAACGGGGTATCTTCCCATTTGAATATCCCTTCCAGGTTCCTTGACTCGATCTCGGAAGTAACTGAGGAAGGCTTTACCATGGATTCCATGTCCATCAAGATTTGGGATGGCTGAAGAGGTTTATCTTCCCTGACACGTGGATAGGATAGATAGAGACGTTTCCTGTAGTTTCTTAGAAGATGGCTCAATAGATGCCTGGACAGATCGATATTATCCTGGATTCTGAAGATCTTAGCGAGAGTTTCTGTAATGATAAAGTTCGTGTTATCCTTTAGTGGGAATCTGTCCCCGGTAAGACCTCCCGCGAAGACGTAATCAAACGACCTTCCCCTGATTTCGAGCCATTGGGAGACACGTATGACATTAGGGTTTCGTTCATCAAGAAGATATTGCTTATTAAGTCTTTGTCTGAAAACCGAATAGAAATTAGAGAGTAGATCATAGCCTGTATGGAACTGAAATAGTTCACCGGCGATGGTTATTTCTGCGGCGCTAGAGGAGATCAATTTCTTGAGCAGGGAATAGGCCTTCATATCTCTCTTTATCATTTGACGCAGATGACGGGGCTCTGGCACGATACCGGGACCCCGGAGGTCTAAGAGGTTTTCCGGCACTCCTAATTCATCGAGTATCGCTGAAAACCGCTTTACTATATCTCCGGGGCTTTTTTGCCTGGAGAGGCCCTGAAAGGGCCTCAGCTTTTCTATCATGATACGCGCTTGGACGAGAAAGCCGTAGTAATCCGAGCGCACACGGGCGGCTGCTGCGGTGCCTTTTATATCCAGGATGGTATAAGTAATAAAATCCCTTATAGCGAGGAGGCCGTCTTTAGTGAGAACGGAAAGATCATCGCCAAGATTATTAATCCCGCATCTTCTTATCGTCTTGTCGAAGACAGAGATATCAAACGTATCTGAAACCAAGTCTGTTTTGTCTCCCTGGAAAAGGTTTTCTATCACCGACATCCTATCCCCAGGAAGGAGATATTCTCCTGATTCCGGAAGGCATTTATTATCTGTCACACCCTTGTTTAATAAACTCCATTTAATAATATTTGAGGAGAACAGATTGAAGATATCTTCCCTCTGGAAGTGGTTTACAGGTATCTTGAAGATATGGAGAAATAGGTCCGATAAGGGATGCGTCTTCAGGGGGATGCCTTTTGTCAGGCTGAATGGAATGCCATACTCTCCGAATATTTCAGATATAAGAGGCGAATAGTCATCCAGATTAGGGAAGACCAGACGTATTTTCCCGAGATCGCGCGAGAGATCCAGATTATCTTCGTGGATAATCCTCTTAATCTCGGTGGCAATGGCACGCACCTCGTCTGCCGCCGTGTAAAAGGACCTTATTCTCAGATTATCGCCTGCACTCCCTTCCATCAGCCCATTCCAGTATATCCCGCCGGCCAGAGGGTTTATGAAGGTTGTTTCAGCGGCTTTATCGATGCGACAGTCCATGCCTGCATACTCCAATCGGTCCATCAGGGATACTATTGAGGTGAATACCTTGCAGGCATCTTTACGACCTTCGCATATTTCTCTGTCTGGCGGACTGAGTTCCCACGGGCCAGTGTCTTCTCGTCCGCACGCTTCCTTGAAATCGGAGATAGGGTCTTCCGCATCGGCGTCATAATCAAGGGGCCACCATAATTCCCCTGCCTTGCTGAACAGGTTATAGAGGATATCCTCCTCTATCCTTGATATATGAACGAATCCATCAAACAGGATTACATCAATGCCTTTCGTAAGGGACGGCTCCCCGCCATTAACCAGAAAATCCCTTACGCTGGAGATAACATCGTCGCCGTCATATACCATGAGCTCCCTCTTTATCTCTTCATAATCTCCCAAAAGCCATACCAGATCGTTCTCCATGGCATATCTCTCTTCTCCCCTTCCCGGGTCTTTCTCATCCAGCATGATGATCCTGCCTGCAATATCGTGCGCAAAGATATCTTGGTAATTGTTGCTTATAAGGCGGGAAAAAAAGTCTGCTACAGCTAAATATAGATTGGGGAAATTTCCTCTTTTGTTATGGCTGTTCAGAAGGCGCTCAAAGTAAATCAGGCCGTCCGGTTGCAATATCCTTTTTTCCATGGCATTTCTTACAATCAAGGATCTTAGGTGCTTATCTACAGGCGCGTAATCTCTGAACCGCTTGTGCCTTATATCCTCTTCAAATATCCTGAAGATGATGCCGGTTAAGGTGTTTACTCTTTTCCTAAGCCAGAAGCGGTGATCCGCCTCAAGATCGATGACGTGACCTCTGGTGGGGACGAGGTGAAGGATTGAACAGGGGCCGCAGGAAGATATCTTATCTTCCACCAACTTTTGCCTCGTATCAACGCTCCGCCCAATAAGGTAATTGATCATCATTGTCGTTTGACACCTTATACTACCCGGTCGATGGTGCTCGGCCCCTATTTTTTGATATTCTTTTTTAGTTCTGAGTGAAGATGGTAGGCGACCCTTGTTGTCAGGGAGATATATGCGCATATGTTGTAGATAAAACTTCTGAAAAGGCCTGAAAGGGTATCATATTCAGCCTGGAGATTATCCGTGTCAAGCTTCTTAAGTTTCAGATCGTTCGACGCTGAAACAAACGCAAACTCAGGTTCGTGGCCTATATCTAGAAAGGGAAGTGGTCCGATGACATCCTCTTTCTGCAAGGTGAATAAAGGGAAGTCACCATATTGGGTTTTACCAATGAGGTATGCGGCCCCGTCGGTTATTATGGATATATCATGTTTCGAAGAACCTTTTCCTATTATCACATTTGCGCCTTTCGGCAACGCCATGTCTTCCACCTTTTTAGTGTACAGGGCGATGGCCCTGTCCGTAATCTTTTTTAATCTGTTATCAAGGCTGAGCAGCAGGTACCTAAAGTCCGGGGACAGGGAATTAAACTCTCTTGAAATTCTCTCTGTATCCAGGAGGCCTAGGGATACTTTACCTCTGGCGATCACTGTGGATTTTCTGGCGTATTTTCCGAATAACAATGCGCTGAATGTGCCGATAAAACAGCCCTCTCCCAGACGTAGCACGGTCATAGGGGCGTTTCCGGTTTCTCTTTCCACATCTGCGGTTCCTTCCAGTATAACCCATATCCATTTACCATACTTGCCTTCTTTAACTATGGGCATGCCGTCCTCATATTCCTCTTCACCTATAATATAGGAATAATCCCCGATGGTACCTTTGATGAGCGGTAGGGAGTCTTTTTTAATAGCCTCATCCGTGAGCAATTCGGAGGGAGGCCCCAGTTTTTTTATAGCGCCGTCATCGAGCATCCTGAGGGCATCCAGCACGATCTCCATTCTGCCCTGCTTGATAACCTTGCTTTTTTGAACCTCCTCTTCACGGAACTCGAAACTTCCATCCACCCATCCAAAAAGGGGGTATAAGGCGTCTGTTCCTTTAAGGCGGCCGCAGGTTGCGTTTATGGGATTTCCGTTGACAAAGTATATATAGCCTGGATTAGGCGAATACTGGCTGGTGATTTTTAATACCCCTGTGCCGGTGTTTCCTCCAAGTAGTTGAAACAGATCAGCCAGGCCTATAAAATTCAATTTTCCTGAAAGTGATGATGCGCCATCCATAATACATCTCTTCTATTGAGTCCATTTCAGCTCTTTATTAAGATAACCTAGTGTGAGCTGGATGGATTTTTTAAGGGTTTCCGCCACGCCCTTACCCTTTACTGCGCTTGCCGCAAAAGATGGGGCCTTTAGTTTGCTGTTGAGATCCCGTTCGAGGACCTCTAAAGGCAAAATAGGGATGCCGTCGTCGCCGAGATCTCTCTTGTTATATTGAATGACCAGCGGAACCTTGAATATGCTCATATTCTGTTCCGCCAGATTCTGTTGGAGATCCTTCAAAGAAAGGATGTTTGCCTGCCTGCGGACTTCCAGAGAGTCCGCCACAAAGACGACGCCGTCCACATTCTTAAGAACCAGCTTTCTCGTGGAGCTGTATTTCGCCTGTCCGGGCACGGTATAAAGCTGGAGTTTCACGTCACAGCCTCTTACCTTTCCCAGTCCCATGGGCAGAAAATCAAAGAACAGGGTGCGATCACCTTTGGTGTTTATAGAAACCATATCGCTCTGGGTATATCTCTTCCCTGCTCTAAAGATCTGTTCAAGATTAGTTGTCTTTCCGCAACGGCCGGGGCCGTAAAAAACGAGCTTGCATTCGATAACCCTGTCCTTTGCGTTAAAAATAGCCATAGATTTAACCCTGTGATTGTCTTATGGTTCGTATTGGTAATAAGTATGCTTCGTGTGTTGCATATATTAAATTATCCTAGGCTACCTGGCATCCAGTGTTATATCAATAGTATAACTGCCGCGCTTCGGCCCTGTGGTAACATTTGTCTTTGCGGAAACCGTTCCGCTACCGCTAAAGATCGCGATAGATGAGGTACATTGAATATTAGAAAATCTCTCACCTTTCTCAAAAAGGTCGACCAGATCTTTCTTATTAGGTGGTATGATGATACTTACCGTGTTACCCGACTGGAACGAGACATCGAATTCAACTGTCTTACCTTTGTGAGGGCCATCTTCGATTTGAATACCTATTGAAGACAAATCTATTAGATCATCGGATTTTCCTTCCATTTCGGCCTTTTCAGATGATTCCTCCTCGCTTTTCGGAAGGTCCGCTTCAATACCCCTTTTCTTGAAATAATTTTCCAAAAAAGTCCGCAGATATTTAAGGTCCCCTTTCCCCAATTCCTCGCGTGCTGCCCATTGTTTGTATTGTTTTACGGCCACATCAGGTGAGGCTAGTGATAGATGGCACCTTAGCAGATTTATCGCCGCCTGAAGAGGGATAGGACCATCCTTTACCAGCCTTTCAAGTTCCTTGACGGCCTTGTTATACTGTCCAAATTTAGCCAGCGCAACAGCGCCCTCTATTGCCGCAGTGGCCTGGTTTCGTGAAAATGAGAATAGATTTCTGATAAGGTCTTGGACATCTTCGGAGATCTCGGGGGTCTCCGTTGCCTGATCGATCTCGCTTATCTCATTATCTATGGCCTGGATCCTGTTTTTTATGTCATCCACCAGGCTTTTATTTTTAGAAGTCGATGGATCGTTTTGGACCAGATCGAGAAGTTCCATGTACTTCCCTTTTGACTGTTTTAAAAGGCTCATGGACCGATAGGTTTCCGCCTCTTTTACTAATCCCTGTATACGTTTCTTGATGGACATAATGCCCTATCCTTGATGCTGGCTGCTTCAGCAGCCGGTGTTTTATTCCTCGTCCTTGAACATCACGGCAAACTGTTTCAATATACGTACCTTTGATTCATCGTTTTCGACAAACTGAATTCCTGTCTCGTACATCCCGTCGTCACGTCTCTTGTTGTAGGTCACCCTGCCTTTGACATCCATTATTACATCCTCCAGGCTTATGGTAAAGGAAAGGATGTATTGGGGGTCAATAAATGCGTGTGTTTCCAGAAGTACACCGCCTTCGCTGATATTCATTGTCCTCCCCATGCCCTGTCCCAGGGGGTTGTTATTCTCATCAAGGTAGACATAGGAAATAAGGTTATGGGTGTCGATCCTGGGTCTTTGCCTTTTTTCATGACCATTCATTCTGTCATCTCTCGAATAGTTAGCATATCTTTGATCCCTGCCCTTATCCAGGCTAGAGTATACACAATTTTTTAATTATTTCAAATCATTTACGGATACGGAGTTGCTTTTTTAACATTTGATATAGACCCTGGCTTCCGCTCAAGTTTTATTTGTCGAGGCCGGATTATGTATGACTTTAGCTTTCCTGCTGCGCATAAAGCTGTTTTTGTACAAATATGTTTAAATTGGTATACTAAATTAATCATGATGATTGAGGCAAGAGTAAAATTGTATTGATCCCCGTAGCCTTTTAAGAGAGAAGTGATCATATCTGCTGAGCAATACAAAAAGAGGTAGAGGCAGTTGCGAAAAAAGAACATTATAAAAACCGAGAATCTCAGCCGCTTGATGGTATACATGCTGGGTCACAAACCCTTTGAATTCGGCCTGGTCCCGGATCAGGAGGGTTTCTTCTCTTTCAAGGAGCTGCTCCAGGTTGTTCACGAGGAGACGGGCTGGGGTTATGTGAGGCAGGGTGACATAAACGAGGTCTTGTTGGGTAAAGACCGGGGCCTCTTCCATGTGGATAATAAACGGATAAGAACAATTGACAGACGATGGAGCATTGATCTTAGTCAGCCGGCCGGATTGCTGCCCAAGGCACTTTTTATCGGAATAAGGAGAAAGGCTCACCCTGTTGTAATGGAGAAAGGGCTTAGAAGAATAGGCGGGAGATATTACGTGCTGTCGCCGAGACGCGAGATGGCCGAAAGGATAGGAAAACGCCGTGATGAAAGACCTGTTGTGCTTGAGATTATGGCTGAGGAGGCGCAAAGACGCGGGGACCTTTTTTGGCGTTTTGGCGACCTTTTTCTGTCTCCAGAGATATCTGTGAGGTATATTGCGGGTCCCCCTGTTCCGAAAGATGTTAGAAAGGGACCTGAGGATAAAGCCGCCAGGAACGCCGATTCGAGGGATATCTTTCATGCGGGCGCGTTTACGCTGGATTTGAACCGGGCCACTGACCTGGCACGGAGGTCCGGGGGCAGGAAGAAGAAGGGGTGGAAAGAAGAGGCAAGAAGACATCGAAGGGATGGGAGGGGGGATTCCTAAATAGGGGATGACATAGGTGTCCCGATTACGGTACCATCATGCACATCTTCCACGCGCACTTTCAATATCCTATTTCTGACCAGATAGGATGAGCGAAAGACTACGGAGAGATAGTTATCACTAAATCCCTTTATCATTCCCTCTTCTTGTCGATGCCATCCTTCGGCAAGTACCGGTAGCTCTTCTCCTAGACAGGATCGGCAAAAGGCCTCCCGTTTTTCCCGACCTAATTCCCTCAACATCAGTGCCCTTTTTTTGATCAAATCCTGACCTATTCGTCCGGGGAGACCTGCAGCGGAGGTCCCTTTTCTGGGAGAGAAGGGAAAGACATGGAGATAGGAAACCGGGAGATCTCTGATCAGGGAGTAGCTGTTTCCATAAGCTGCCTCTCCTTCCCCGGGGAATCCGGCCATAATATCAACGCCTATGGCGGCAAGAGGCATTTTTAGACGGATATACCTGACCACCCCTTCGAAGTCCCTTGATGTGTAATGCCTGTTCATCTTTTTAAGGACAAGGTCATCCCCGCTCTGCAGCGAGATATGGAAATGCCTGCAGATCCATTCCTCCGAAGCCACCATATCAATTAGATCGTGGTCTATCTCCGTCGGTTCAAGAGAACTGAGTCTTATCCTCAGAGGCAAACTTTCCTTCCCTATCATACGAAGCAGGCCTCTTAGGTTGATGGATCCTTTGAGATCCGCTCCATACCTCCCCAGGTGCACTCCTGTGAGCACGACCTCTTTGTAATCGTTATCGCATAAAGACTGCAGCGCCCTGATAACCTTGTATGGCTGCAGGCTCCTCAGAGGTCCCCTTGCAAAGGGAACGATACAATAGCTGCAGAAAGACTCGCATCCGTCTTGTATCTTCAAGAAGGCCCTGGTGCGGTCTGAGAAACCCTTAATTGGAAGGGCCTCAAAAGGCATATTCTTTTTGAAATCCGCAAGGAATACGTGCGAACCGCCCGAATTCTTTGTCTTCAGTAAGGTATCGGGAAGTCTCCCTTTCTCTACATTCCCGGCAAGCAAACCTATGCCGCTTATCCTGGAGAGTTCCTCGGGAAATACCTGAGCGTAGCAGCCTACGGCCGCGATGAGGCCGGACGGGTTTTCTTTTATTGCCTTTTGTATGGCTTGCCTGGATTGGGAAGAGGCCCGGTTAGTGACGATGCAGGTGTTGATTATGGTTACGTCGGACTGGTCCTCTTTTGAAACCTTAAGCCACCCTGCTTCTCTGAGCCGCTCTTCCAGATAGGCGGATTCGTACTGATTAACCTTACAGCCCAGTGTTATTATCTTGAATGTCGTTTGGGGCATGGGAGATCCGGGGATGTCAATGCCCTTTACTCGAGCAGACTCCTGTCGAACTTCACTTCCATGGCCCGGGCCGGACACGCCGCCACGCAAAGCTCGCAGGCGCTGCATTTTCCCTTGTCAAAGATTACTTCCATCTCAGGTCTCTTGATATACAAGGCGCTGGTCGGGCAAACCGCTGTGCAGGCACCGCATTGAAAACATGCCTCCTCGTTCCGCCGGATACTTTGACCGATGCTTTCCACCTTTATCCCGAGATTTTTAAGGTAATGAAGCCCTTTTTGATAATTCTTTTTATGACCGCTTAGTTCAAGGACCATGAAACCTTCCTCCCTGGGATAAACGGTAGCCTTGAGGATATTGAAGGTAAGATCAAACTCCTTAACCAGGTTTACCACAATGGGTTCAGTAACAATCTTTTTGGGAAACCTAAGTGAGAGGGTCTTTGAGTACATTGAAGTTTTCTCCTTGAGGGTTTAAATATAAGAAAGTTCCATCCGCTTGATAAGTGCGAAAAGAAGTAAAAGATTAAACCTTATTATAAGTACCTTGATGGCGCATAGAGTGCAAAATACCTAGATATCATTAACTAGCTCGCTCATTAAGTGGCAGAGGCAAAAAGCATCCTCCCTTCGCCTTGGCGTTATAGGTCCGGCCCTGCGCCTTACACCTTTCGCTATGAGCTTGTCGACTTGAAGGGAAGCGCCATGACCTGATATTAACCATCCCTCCTACGTGTACCTCCTAAAGGCCCTCTCAAAACCTGGCATCGATCTCTCGATGATATTATCGGACACACAATAGGCGATCCTAAAGTGTCCGGGCCCTTTGAAACCGCTCCCGGGCACAGTAAGGATATTCTCTTCCTGAAGCAAGGAGACGAATTCCACATCATCCTTTATGGGCGTTTTGGGAAACAGATAGAAGGCACCTTCAGGCTTTGCGTATTCATATCCAATGGAGGTCAGCCCGGCGCAAAGCATATCCCTTTTCTTCCGGTAGATAGACACATCCACGCTGACGTCCATGAGGTTCGAAACAGCCCTCTGCATCATTGCCGGTGCGTTCACAAAGCCCAGTATCCGGTTGGATAAAATCATTCCATCAACGATAGAATCCTTGTCCGAGATATCAGGGTTTACGGCAGCATACCCTATCCTTTCACCGGGAAGGGAAAGATCCTTGGAGAAGGACGTGGCCACAAAGCTCTCCTTATAGGTATCAAAGATACTGGGGACGTTGATTCCGTCGTAGACTATCTTTCTATAAGGCTCATCGCATATGAGATAAAGCGGACGGCCGAACCTGCGACCGCTCTCGCTCAGCAGACTGCCCAGGGCGATGAGTTCCATCTCGGAATAGACCTTGCCTGTTGGATTGTTGGGAGTATTTATCAACACGGCCTTTGTACTTTCCGCGATCGCGTCTCCTATTGCCTCTATGTCCAAGGAGAAATCGTCTTTTGTATCCACTATCCTGGG
>CAYUYB010000027.1:0-15314 GCA_964449025.1 uncultured Desulfobacteraceae bacterium | reverse complement strand
CGAACAATGGTCGGGGCGAGAGGATTTGAACCTCCGACTCCCTGCTCCCAAAGCAGGTGCGCTACCAGGCTGCGCCACGCCCCGGAGAAATCAAAAAATATATCTTTTGCAGGATAAAAGCAAGGAGAAAGACAGCACTCAGACATCAGCGGTCAAGTTCCAGCCATTCATAAGAGCATAGAAAGACATAAAATCTCTTTTATAGAGCTGACAACTAATCACCGACAGGCCGTATATGCATCAGCGTGTCATCTTTTCATTGACTTTCACTTGCAAGAATTTTAAAAGATTTTTACAAGAGAGGGTCCGGGGAAATCATGGAAGATATCCAGAACCACGCAGATTATAGGAATATAGATATTGACCAGGTGGGCGTCAAGGGGCTCAGTTACCCTATCACGGTTCTTGATAAGAACATGGGGAAACAGCAGACCGTAGCTAAAATCAACATGTATGTAAACCTCCCAAGGCATTACAAGGGGACCCATATGAGCCGTTTCGTTGAGATATTAAACGAGCACAGCAAGAGGATATCCCTTCAAAATTTCTCCGAGATATTGGGCGAGGTGAAACAGCGGTTGAACGCGGAAAGCGCCCAGATAGAGATTTCCTTCCCTTACTTCATCAATAAGAGGGCCCCTGTGTCAGGTAGCGAAGGCCTTATGCAATATAAGTGCACCTTTAAAGGATCATTGCATAAAGGCACGGATCTTGTAACCGCCATACACGTACCCATCACGACCCTGTGCCCCTGTTCAAAGGAGATAAGCGATTTCGGCGCTCACAACCAGCGCGGAGAGGTTACGCTCCAGGTCAGGTTCAAGAAGTTTATATGGATAGAGGACCTGATCGCTCTTGTGGAGGAATCAGCATCGAGCGATGTATATTCGGTTCTCAAGCGGGAAGACGAAAAATACGTAACCGAGAGGGCATATGAACATCCTATGTTTGTTGAAGACATAGTGAGAGACATAGCCGAGAAGTTGAATAAGGATTCAAATATCACCTGGTTTGCCGTGGAGTCGGAAAACTATGAATCCATTCATAATCATAACGCATATGCCTATATAGAGAAGCATAAGACATAGTAGGTGGTGGGTAGCTGGTTGTAGGTTGTTCGCAAAAGTTATTAAACCAAATAGTAAAGACTCAATGAGGCTTCAGCATACACAGGGCAATACTTATTTATGGAACGTACAAATTTTGAAAAGCTTCGTGTGTATCAGTTGTCAGAGGAGTTGTCAGATCGGGCATGGGAGGTAGCCTCAAAATGGGAGAGGCTGGCCCAAAAGACGGTGGGTATACAATTTATAAAGTCGGCTGATAGTATTGGCTCAAATATCGCTGAGGGAACAGGACGTGGAAGTTGGACTGACAACAGACTTTTTGCAAAGATCGCAAGAGGTTCTTTATTTGAAGTGAAACTTTGGTTAAGAAGGGCTTATAAGCGAGATTTGCTGTCTCAGCGCGAAATAGATGTTTTCCAGCAGATTATTGAAGAATTGACTCCTAAACTTAGCGCCTATATCAATTCACTGGTTACGAACGACTAACAACCCACAACCAACAACCCACAACCATGAGGATTAAAATGACGAATGATCTGAAAAAGATGTACCGTACGGTCATGGATGACCATTTTCCGCCTGAGATGACCATATCTTTCGGCGATCAGATGCTTGTTTACCGAAAAAGGGCGTGGAAGATACTGGATGAAAAAAGCGGCGAACTGATCGAAAAGGGACTTCGCTACGGTGAAAACCCCGGCCAGGAGGCCGCACTCTATGAACTGGTCAACGGTAACCTGGTATTAGGTGATTGCAGGTTCATAGAACCCGGCAACGGTCTGGTATCCGCCATTACCGCCGAAGACATGATCCAGGCCGGAAAGCATCCCGGCAAGACCAACCTAACCGACCTGGATAACGCGATTAATATTATCAAATATCTTTCACAGGGGCCGTCCACGGTTATCGTAAAGCACAACAATCCGTGCGGCGTGGCCTATGGTTCGACAGCCTCGGATGCCTATGATAAGGCCAATATGGCGGACAGGATAGCGGCATTCGGCGGGTGCGCGGTCTTTAACCGGCCCTTGGACAGGCAGACGGCGGATCTCATATCGGAGAACTACCTGGAGGTGGTGGCGGCCCCGGACTTTGAAGAAGGCACTATCCCGATCCTGGCAAGGAGGGCGAACCTGAGGATCGTGCGTATAGGGAAGATCCATGACCTCTCCTATTATTTGGATGCCAGGTTCGTGGAATTCAAGAGCCTGATAGACGGCGGGATGATAGTACAGCAGTCTCCCCTTAACCGCATAAGGACTGCCGCGGATTTCACCCTCGCCTCAACAGAGTACAAGGGAAAGACCTATTCAATCGAAAGAAGCCCCACGGAAGAGGATTATGCCGATATGCTGTTCGGGTGGCAGGTGGAACAGGGTATTACTTCCAATTCAGTGATATACGTAAAAGAAGGTGTTACCGTGGGGATAGGAACAGGCGAGCAGGACAGGGTTGGGGTGGCGGAGATCGCCGTTTACAAGGCCTATACCAAGTACGCGGACGCCATATGTTTTAAGAGGCACGGTGTGCCCTATAAGGATCTCGGTCTTATGGTCAGCAGAGGTGAAAAGGACAGGTCATTGCTGGATGTGATAGATAAAGAGACAAAAGAGGCCAGGGGCGGGCTGACAGGGTCCACCATGGTCTCGGACGCCTTTTTCCCTTTCAGGGACGGCGTGGATGTGGGCATCAAGGAGGGCGTAAAAGCGATTGTCCAGCCAGGGGGGTCCTTGAGGGATTTTGAGGTCATCGAGGCATGCAATGAAGCCGATCCCCAGGTAACCATGGTCTTTACGGGGCAGAGGGCCTTCAAGCATTAATAAAAGGGCGCAAGGCTCAGGGCATAAGGCTTAGGGGATGTACCTTAAAATATCAATTCAGCCTTTATTCGTTTACCAGGCCTGCTCTTATAGGGTTAAGGTAGAGATAACGGACAAGCAAGCTCCAGCAGGTAAGAATCTTCCTGGCACAGGATGGATTTGTAACAATTCTGAAAGAGACGGCCATATTGTTTATGCCTCCGGTCAAAAGTGACCGGATAACCGGTAAGAAGCCCTTTCATCAGTAAAAATGTCTTTCCGGTCTATTCCTCTAACCATCACATGTTGCAGAGCGCCGGGGGATATCCATGCGGGATTTTCTGGGCATAGTCTCTGCATAATATCTTATACTAATAGTGGCAATTGATATTCTAAGCCACTTCCTCTATTCACTATTCGGTACTGATGCCCAGCTTTCTCCTTCTGGAATCGAAGGTGGATCTGTTTACCCCCGCGTCCCTGGCGGCGCGGGAAATATTCCATCTGTTCTTGTTAAGAAGATAGAGCATATAATCCTTTTCAAGCTCCTGCCAGGTGTAACCGGCAAACAGACTTTGATCTTTCCCCTGAGCGAGATTTCGTTTCGGAACAAATTGTTTTTCAGAATTACCAGTTATATCAACAGGCGCCTGTTCTTCGATTTCTCCCTGTTTAAGATAATCCGGAATATCATTAACACCGACAACAGCATTATCAACCGTGCTCAAAATATATTTCAGGCAGTTCTCAAGTTCCCGGATGTTTCCCTCCCACTGGTAGTCTTCCATATACCGCAGGGCCGCTTTTGAAATCCTCTTTGGCGGAATTCCCATTTCCAGAGATTGTCTTTTAAGAAAATAATTTATCAGAAGGGGAATGTCTTTTTTCCGTTCTCTCAGTGATGGCAGATATAACGGTAGGACATTAAGCCGGTAAAAAAGATCCTCCCTGAATCCCTTTTTCCTGACCGCTTCATTCAAATTCATGTTTGTGGCGGATATTATCCTTACATTAAGTTTGCTTGTGTTTGTATCTCCAAGGGGCTTGATTTCGCTGTTCTGGATAACCCTCAGTATTCTAGCCTGCAGGGATAAAGACATATCACCGATCTCGTCCAGGAATATGGTGCCGCAGTCCGCTGATTTAAAAAGACCAATTCTGTCTTCCGATGCCCCGGTAAAAGCGCCTTTTTTATATCCGAACAATTCACTCTCCAGCAATGTTTCCGGTATGGCGCTGCAATTCTGAACCACAAACGGTTTCTCCTTTCGGGGGCTTAGTTTGTGGATCGCGGCCGCGATCAGGTCTTTTCCGGTTCCGCTCTCTCCGGTGATCAATACCGGAAAGTCGGTCCTGGCGTATTCACGAACCTTTTTCATCACCTGAATAAAAGGATTGCTTTGACCGATTATCTGGACCTCACTCCTGATTTCATCAAGGATTTGTTCAAGCTCAAGGCTCTTCTCCAGTTGTCCCTTATAATTCAGGGCGTTGCTAAGAGCTATTGCGCCCATATCAACAACATGTCTGAGCAGTTCAAGGTATTTCTTGTCAACATTCAGGCGATAGGGGCCGGGTTGGGTATCAATGATTTCCAGAACCCCGTAAACTTCTCCATTCTGTAAAACCAGCGGGAAGGCGATAATCCAGGTGCTCTTTATTGTCATCCCTTCTTCAAACTTGGAATAATGCCGGGGATCCTTACCAACTTCAACAATGGTCGTCTCGCCATGTTCCATGACCCAGTCGACAATACTCTGTGTATCTAAGCCGATACTCTCGCCTTTTATGATGTCCTTATCTTTGGGGCTTCCCAGCGACTCAACGCACAAATAACGGTTTTCCCTTTTGACCCATATGGATCCTCGCTCCACGTTCTGCATTTTTAAAAGCAGGCTCAAAAAACGTTTTTGCATATCTTCAGGATCAAGGTCTTCAAATAATATTCTGTAGAAACCGGATTCTAGTTGAGTCATAGGTGCCTCAAGAAATTTATTCCCCACCCATAGATTAATTATTTTTTCGTCCCGCTTCGCGGGCTTCAATTGCAAACCTTCGGTGTGGTTTCCCAATTCTTAGATTGGGCTTTCAGCTTTCAGCGGTCAGCCAAGTCTTTGTTTTTAATGCCATGAGCTAATAGGTAACTGCTGATTGCTGAAAACGTGAATCAAGAAAATTCAGTTTTTTGATGAACACTAACTAAATATCAGCACAACCACAGCTATGCAAATAGAATACCTTTTATAAATAATACTCCTGAAAAATAAATAATCAACAATATTAACGACATAAGAATATTAAATAATTTATCAATATATACTCATATAATTTCAAAATTATTAAATATCATAAATTCATTCATATTTCAACAAGAATTCGTATGGAATCCTAAAATTTCTTGAACTATTGAATTAAAATATCTTTATTATTTCAATGTCTTATATAGATAGAATTATATTCTGGAAATGCGGCACGTTGATTGCTTTGAATTTTTAGTAAAGTAATTATCTCAGTATATTACAATGTTTTAACTTACTATATTTCAATAATCATCAAAAGATTTAAAACAGAAAACAAAAGCGTTTCAAGGAAACGCATCAGTTTGACAGTAAAATGGATTTTAATTATACTCGTGTTAATTAAACAAATCCAGCCTTAAGATATTTTAATCCATTTTACCATCCTTAAAAAGAGGACATAAACAATGAAATGTCCCAAATGCCAACATGAAAATCCTGATGGAGCAAAGTTCTGTAATGAATGCGGTACGGCCTTAAGTGACGCGAAACATGACGACCGTTTCTCTCTTCTACACGACTATATCCCTCCTGTTTTAAAGGAGAGAATCCTGGAGGCAGGAAGGCAGATAGAGAGTGAACGCAGGTTTGTGACTGTCCTGTTTGCCGATGTATCCGGGTTCACATCATTATCCGGGAAACTGGACCCCGAAACAGTCACCATGGTCATGAACGACCTCTTCAACGGCCTGATAACCATAATCATAAAATATGAAGGCTTGATAATCGATTTCTTTGGTGACGGAATCCTGGCTGTATTCGGGGCGCCACTCGCCCATGAGAATGACCCTGAAAGGGCCATACGCTCAGCCCTTGAGATGATGCCCTATATAGATCAGTTCAATAAGATCAGTCCTCATAAATTACCCGCGCCATTAGACATGCACGTTGGCATACATTCCGGCCTTGTTGTCGTGGGCAATGTTGGTAATGACCTGAGGATGAGATACTCGGCAGTCGGGGACACGGTCAACCTCTGCTCACGAATAGCGGATCACGCTACCAGGGGTGAGATCTATATAAGTGAAAACACATATAAGCTACTCCCCAATCAGCTAAATACAGAACCATCAGAGTCTGTCCGATTGAAAGGTAAGGAAGAGCCTGTCACGGTTTATAAAGTGATTTCAATAAAAGATGAAGCTGTGGGTGAACCTATAAAAGGGATCAAGGGTTTTGTCGGAAGAAGGGAAGAAAAAGAGACAATCTCTCAGGCCTTGTCTAACGTGTTGGACAAGAAAGAGGAAAGACTTCTGGTATGTGGAGAACCGGGTGTGGGCAAGACCAGGCTCAAGGATGAGCTTGTAAACAATGCTGTTTCAAAGGGTTTCAAAGTGTTTGAAGGCAAGTGCTCCAGCTTTGAGACAAAGACACCATACTATCTGTGGAACACGCTACTGAAAAACATGCTTAATATCTCTTCAGAAGCACCTGAAGCTGAAATTAAAAAGCAACTTCATGATACCCTTTCCATCTTTTCCATGAAAGCGGAAGAGCCGTATCTCGCCACACTACTGTCTTTAAGGTATGAGGAGATCCTTCTTGAGGAAGACAAGGAACGCAGAAGACGTATATTCGAAGCCATGCACAAACTGATAGAAAAATTTGGAAAACGTGAACCCACAGTATTTGTTCTTGAAGACATCCACTGGGCGGACAGATTCTCAAAAGAGCTGCTGGAATTTCTTATGCAGAAGGATGAACTTGCGCCGTCCCTGTTCTACATTATCTTTCGTCCTGAATATACTGACTACAAAAATATCATGAACCGGGGCCAATTGATAAATCTGGACAGGCTGTCGGATGAGGATGTTCTGGAGCTTATCAAGTTAAGGCTAGATATTAAGGAAGTACCTGCTGAGCTCCTTGAACTAATTAAACAGCGTACCGAGGGAAATCCCTTCTTTATTGAAGAAAGTCTTAAAACGCTCGTGGAAAATGAGTTTATCTCCGTGAAAAGAGGCAAGGTAAGGCTGAACAAGGAGAACATGGAATCAGGAGTGCCCGATACTGTCCAGGGTGTTGTCATGGCGAGGATTGACAGGCTTGAGGGAAGAATACGTGATGTGCTCCTTAACGCGTCTGTTATAGGCAGGGAGTTCTCAAGGAGGCTTGTGGAGAGGGTAATTAATGGCGAGGGAGAGGTGACGACCCCTCTCAACCATCTTAAGGGCCTGGAGCTTATCCTTGAGAGGGATGAAGCGCAGGAGTTCGAGTATATCTTCAAGCACTACATGATACAGGAGGTGGCCTATAACACGATACTCATAAACAAGAGGAAAAAATTGCATAGTCTTATAGCAAATGCCATTGAAGAGATATACGAAGATCGATTGAAGGGACTTTATGAACTCCTGGCATTTCACTATGAGAAGGCCGAGGAGTGGGACAAGGCGGCCGAATATTATGGCCGTGCCGGCCGCAAGGTCAGGGAGATATATACTGAAGAAGAATCAAAAGACCTTTTTGAAAGGAAGGAGTATGCCATGGAAAAGATATGCGAATCTGCTCCGGAAAAAAATATTAGTATGATCATTATGTTATCAATCCTTTGTATCACTGTTTTTAGCGTATTTTCTTTTATATTTGTTCGATGGTTTTATAGTATGATTATAAGTATTAGCGAAGCAAAGTACACTGAGAGTCTAATGCCTTTAGGGGTGCAAATTTCCTTATATATCTTTTTCTTACTGGTTGTGTGGGTGTTGCTGGCTGCTTTATTTTGGTTAATTCTCCCCGTGTTCAAACGAATTAAGTTATTTGAGTTAATGAGTGACAGGCTGGAAATTAAAAAGCCAAATAATGAAAAATATATCATTCCATTTTCTGAGATTGAACTCATAACCATTTTTAAAAAGCCAAAAGGCTCAATACTCAACCTGAAATATAAAGAAGTTGATCAATATCGTTCTATGAAAGATTACATAGACGTCCCAGGATATAAAATCTGGTTTAAAAATGTATCAAAGGTTTATTATTCAATTGGAGTTGAGAGCGGGGCAAATAAGAAAAGAGGAATAATTCATATCAGCAGAAAATCGGGAAGGAACTGGTTGAGCCTTATTTTCCCCTGGTTCTATTCTCTGGAAAGAAGTAATCATTTACTCTTAGCTTTACCGGACCCCGAAGAATTCTTCGATCAGCTATCTGTTGCCTATGAGAAATGGAAACGGGCGAATGCTGAAGCATCCAAAGAGTAATAAAGGGGTGCTTATCATGAAACTCGTGAAAAAATAAGCTTATCAATGTTAATCATATTATTTTTGCCGGCTGGCCTTTGCTATGGGCAGATCGATTATTACGATGAAGCACAGAAATTTACTGAAAAAGCAGTGGAATTTGGCTCCCGGGGTAAATTCAAGGAGGCCGGAGAGGCATTTAAAAAGGCTTTAGAGATTAGATGAAAAGATACTTTTTCATATTTCTTCACCTCAACAAAACCCTTTAATTTAAGAATAATTGAATATGTCGACCAGCAGAAGATAAAGCGCCATCTGGACACTTTTATTATTACAAAGGGTGTTTGCATTCTAATCTCTATGGGATTAGTTCCCTGAAGCTTTTATCGTAAATGAGCTTGATAGCTCAATAGGGACTTCATCACAATTTAAAACCTATCATAGTCTCTAACAACCGAACCCACTCAATGATATTGATAACATCCAAAGGCCCCAGCGGGTCTATTGTCAGAACAAGGCTTATAGATTTCGGGAAAAACGCGGTTAATGTCCGCAGGATTATCGCCGGCTTGAGATATTAAATACTGGTGTTGATTTACTAATTTACCGAGGAACCGCATATATAACCCGGTTCGTCTTCTTTTGAGTTTCCTCTCTTTTCCATCTTAAGTATCTGAGCTGAGTGCAGCCGTCTCATGTCCAGCAATACAGGAATCAGCATGCCGAGTACCAGCAGAAAAGTCATAAGATCCGATATGGGAAACGCCCACCAGACACCGTTTAGCCCTATAAACCTGGGAAGGACGAGGATGGTCGGCAGCAGGAACATTACAGACCTGCTTACGGTTGATAAAAAGGCCTGAATTGGCTTTCCCAGTGACTGAAACACGGTGGCACCCACATGGATAAAACCTATCAGATAGGTCGCCGTGAAGACCCGTACAACGGCGTATGACGCCAGATCGATCAATTCTTCGTCCCTGGTGAATATCCGGACAAAAATTTCAGGATTAAAAAGCACCAATAGAAACACCATGAGGCCGATCATTGTCGTGGCGCAGATACCGATCTTTATACCCCTTAATACCCTATCATAGCGTTCCGCCCCGTAATTGAACCCGACAACCGGTTGAAGCCCCTGCCCTGCTACTATTGCCGGCATTATAGCAAACATCATAACCCTGTTGACGATCCCGAAGGCCGACATTGCCATATCCCCGCCGAAGGATACAACCGTGCGGTTGATTACAATAGCGGACAGACTGCCTGCCAGTGTCATCCCGAGAGATGACGAGCCGATGGCAAAGATTTCACCGATGACTTTCCAGTCAGGCTTTAGGTCGCTCAGTTTGAATTTAAGGTCGGGCCTATCTAATAAAAAATAGATCATAGAGTTGATTACGCGTTTAAAGGGTGGCTCAGCCTCTGAGACTTCCCTTCTTACAAGAAAGTAATAAAGCATAAAGTAGATTACACTTATGATATTAGCTATAACAGTTGCCAAGGCTGCTCCCTTGATCCCCATGCCAAGTGGGATGATGAATATCGCATCCAGAATGATATTTAATACGGCACCGATGATCATACCGATCATAGGCACCTTTGCGTTGCCGCTTGCCCTTATCAGGGTACTCAATGTCATGCCGAACGTCATAAAGACCATGCCGATTAAAATGATAGAAAGATAATCAGAAGTATAGATCAGGGTGTTATCCGACGCTCCCAGCAGAAGGCACCAAAACCGGACATTTGCCAGTCCTCCAAAAGTCACGACAAGAGATAATATAGCGGTAACGGTGATAGAGTTCCCGAGCGTCAGCTGGGCCATTGATATCTTTTTCGCGCCCAGTGATCTGGATACGAGTGAAGCGCCCCCCATACCGGTCATATGACCGATGCCAATCGAAAGCATCTGTATAGGAAATACAAGAGAGAGCCCTGCTATTCCCATGGGGCCGACATATCGGCCGATAAAGATGGTATCTATGATGTTATATAATGTATGAACCGCCATGGCGAAGAAGGCGGGTATTGTAAATATCAATAACAACCGGCCAACATGCTCGCTATCGAGCATATTTTTATCTATTTTTTTCATAAAATAAAAAATCCTTTCCGAAAACAGTCCAGATACATATCATGATGCCTTTGAGGAGCTGTCTGCAATGCCTGTCCGGCTGAAGCTTTAGTGAAGGCCGGTGTTCCCGTGTACCGAACTTCACATGTCTCATTCCTCAAAAAGGAATTCTTATCAACTCAACCAGCGAATCCTTGTCGAGGGTCCCGAGCTTTTATGGGAGAGTGGTATTACATGTGCTCCTGAAGAGACCTGTGGTGACAGGATATTAGCCATACCTTTATCCAGCCAGGATACTTTTTGGTTCATGCCTTGGCCAGTTTAAAGTATCGCATCAAGTAATCGGCAAGTCCCTTAATGTCATCCAGTTTAAAAGTGGGGATATCAAGATGGAGATCAGCGTCGGTCAACATGGCAATCAGGTTCGGGTCTTCCGTAAACCGGGGTTTATCATGGATCTCCGGCCTGAATATCTCAACCTTGGGCAGGTCGTGAAACTTGAAACCCTCCACCAGTATGATATCCATGTCCCTAAAGAATGAAGACAGTTCACGGGGGTTGTGGTCATGATCCGCATCCATGACCATGGTTATGAGGCCGGGAGACGAAATAATGGTCGTTTCAGCCCCTGCCTTTTTATGGCGCCAGCTGTCTTTGCCCGGATGATCAATATCATATTCCCCGGGGTGATGCTTGATGGTCCCCACCCTTAATCCCCTGTTTTTGATCTCGGGTATCAGTTTCTCCAGGAGGGTGGTCTTGCCCGCACCGGACCTGCCCGCAATAATGACCAGGGGAGGATATTCTTCTTTGAAGATAGATCTGAATATCTTGTCGTCCGCCTCGACGCACTCCTTTTTAAGCCTGTTATATCTTTCCAGGAGGTCCTTGCCCTCCTTTGTCAGGCGGGATCCCAGCTTTCTATCCGTGTGGACGATCTTCATGCCAATATGGGCCTCTGTGGCCTTGACTTTACTCCATACCCCCTTGTAGGACATCTTCATGATCTTGGCGGTCTGGTTCAGGGATCCTGTCCGGTCGATTGTCTCGAGGATCTCTCTTCGGCCTTCGCCTATTATGATCTCATTATTTTCATCCACAACCCATTGCTTTGAAAGCAGTTTAAAGGAATCCACGGCAAATTTCTCCCTGTACTTTCAAGTAGTTAACTCTATCCATAGTTGCCCGCTCCTTGAGGGGTCATAGCCACCCAGGCCCTCCACCCTTTTCCGGAAATGGCGTGATCTGATGGTCTCAAGCAGCACCTGAATATTGAGATTGTCCAGCATTGAGGATGGAATAATCAGGTCGTATTGTTCTCTTTCCATGGGCGCAAACCCCAGATCAAGGGCCTTTGCGGCGGCAAAGATGCCCATACCGCAATCAGCCGCCCCGCTCAGGACGTCAACGGCAACCGCCATATGGGTAAACTCCACGTGATTATAGCCTTTTATCGAATCAGGATTTATACCGGATTGCTGCAGACGATAATCGAGCAAGACCCTTGTCCCCGATCCCGCCTGCCGGTTAACAAAGGTTACGTCGTCCCTGACAAGATCATTGATGCCCTTTATCCCTTTGGGGTTGCTTTTCGCGACAATCAATCCCTGATCTCTCATGACCAGGTGGAACACGCTCACCTTTAGGTCTTTCAGGTATCTTTTTATGTATGATATATTGTATTCGCCTGTCTCAGTGTCAAGCAGATGAGATCCTGATAGATGGCAGAGCCCCTTTCTCAGGGCTATAAGCCCGCCGAGACTGCCCACATTTCCGGAAGATACCCGTATATTCCTGCCTCCACGCCTGATCTCATCACCCAGGATGTCTATGGTGATATCGTGGCTTCCGATAATAACCAGTGTATTCATAAGGTCTTCATCGTCAACCAGGAGTTCGGCTTCAGTCTCCTCATCCTGAGAGATCCCTTCGGAAAGGGGCGGGATGCGTATTATGCCTTCGGCCCTGGTGAGGGTGGTTACGGACCCTGCGGCCCTGGGAAGAGGCGTCGCAATCAGCCTTTCACCCACCTTTCCTATATTTACCCTTAAGAATTCCTCTATGCCTAATCTGGAAGGGATATCCCTGGAGGGCTTAACGGTGACGAATCTCCTGTTAGGGGGACTCAGACCCTGCAGATTCAGGAGAAGGGGCCTTACGAATTGCTCGAAGGAAAGAACGCATGACACGACATAACCCGGATTTCCCACTACCGGTTTACCGTTTATAACCCCCAAAATGGTGGGTTTGCCCGGCATCATGGTAACACCGTGCACGAGTACTTCTCCCATTTCCTTTATAATTTCAGCGGCATAGTCCTTGCTGCCGGCCGATGATCCGGCATTGATGATAATTATATCCGCGTCTGATTCAATCGCCGTCTTTATGGCGTTTCTGATATCTTCCTCGATATCAGGGACTATGTCATAGACCTCGGGTAGGCCGTGGTTTTCACGGATAAGCCCCGAAAGTATGATTGAATTGGATTCAATGATCTGATCCTTCTTTAATTGTTCAGGCCTTTTAAGGGTCCCGTGATGTACGAGTTCCGACCCGGACGGGATGATTGCTACCTTTGGCCTTTTCCATACCCTGATATTTAAGACCCCTCCTGATATCAATGCTCCCATGTCGTATGCCCGTATACGGTGATTTTGAGGCAGGAGGAGCTGGGTGGCTACTATGTCCTCGCCCACTTTTCTTATATTCTCCCAGGGGTAGGCGGGGCCGCGGATCTCTAGGTGATGGTCATCCAGTTGATGCACTTTTTCGATCATTATAACAGCGTTGAATCCCGAAGGTAATGACTGACCGGTATTGATCCACACGGCGTCCCTGCCTATGCTTAGGGTCTTAGGGGCCTTTTCCGTGGTCCCGAAGGTCTCTTCCGCGCGGACCGCGACCCCGTCCATGGCGGCCGAATGATAGGACGGGGCCGAGATTCGGGCAAACACGGGTTCGGAGGTAACTCGTGCCAGGGCATCTTCCGAAGGGATTTCTTCCGGCAGCGTCTTTTTTTCAAGCCATATCCTTGAAAATATCTCTCCGGCCTCTTCGACGCTCTTCATATCCAAATAGACATGTCTTTTCATAACGATATCCTTAAAAAGGGTCAAAGAGCATCACACGGACGGTTTGGCCCTGATAAAGACCTTCGGTATTCCGGTCCACCCGAACCAAACCGTGGGCCTCAACCAGGGTGGATATGAGTCCTGATTTGCCGAAGATCGGGGCTGCTATTATTTTGTCCTCTTTATGAACCAATCTAACCCTTATATAGTCATCCCTGCCGCTGGCTGATTCGATATTTCGACTCAGCTCCGCGTTCACGTGAAATCCGGAGGCGGCACTGGAATCATTCCTTCCTGAGAGCCTTGATATAAAGGGCTTTAGAAATACTTGCGCTATGACCATGGTTGAAACAGCGTGGCCGGGGAGTCCGAATACGGCCTGGCTTCCAATCCTCGCGATAATGGTAGGCTTTCCGGGACTGATGGAAATGCCATGCACGAGCAGTTCCATCCCCTGAAATGACTCGCACACCTTCAAAGTAACGTCCATGGTCCCCACAGAACTCCCGCCTGATATCCAGACCGTATCCGCCATATCCAGACCCCGGGCAACATTTTCCCTGAGTTGCGCAAAGTTATCCTGGCATAATCCCAGGGTCAGGGGGATGGCACCGGCAAGGCGGCAGAAGGCACCGAGGGTGTGGCTGTTGATATCCCTCACCTGTCCGGCCAGGGGCCTTTTATCAATGGGGATAATCTCGTCGCCGGTGGATATGACCGCAACCAGGGGCCTTTTATATACCTGGACATCGGTAATACCAAGGCCTGCCAGCAGGCCCAGATCCTGGGGTCTCAGGGAAGAACCTTTTTTAAAGACGATAGCTCCCTGTCTAAAATCGTCATCCGGCCGGATCACATTCTCCAGCGGGGATATGGCCCGTGTTACCTCAATGGTCTTTTTGTCCAGCTCGTGGCAGTACTCCAGCATCACTATCCCGTCCGCCCCTTCGGGGAGCATACCTCCTGTAGGGATCTTCACGGCCTTGCCGGAGGCGCAGGCCACTCCAGGAGCTTGGCCCATCGTAACCTCCGCGGATACCTCAAGAAAGGCAGGGAGACTCTCGGACGCGCCAAATGTATCTTCCGCTCTAACCGCGTACCCGTCTACCGATGACCTGTAAAAGCCCGGGAGATCCTCCGGGGAAGGGATATCCCGGCTTATGACCCGCCCCAGGGCATCGTCTATGGGAGATGTTTCCTCGCCGACCGAACCGAAGCCCTCCAGTATCTTGAAGACCTCTTCCGACGTCTTGACCTTAAAAAACATTCTCTTTGCTCCTAGTTTCAAAGATGCTTGCCGGAACCATGTGGAACGGCCAATCCTTATATCATTTATGATCTAACATACCCCAAAAGATTCTGCAAGTTACAAGTTCATATACGTGGGTCTTTCATGGAGACCACTTCTACCGTGAACCTCTACACATAGATGTTCCACGTGAAACATACAAAAATCTATTGCTGATGTGTGGTCACGGCCATTCTTTTTAAGCGGATAAGGGCACAGCATAAGGCGCAAGGGGCAAGGTGTAAGGGGCAGGACAGGGGCTGTGATACCAGCCCGGGAGGTCCGGAACGAAGAAAAGGGACAGGACTTCCATAAACTCAGGACCATGAGCCCCGTCGAATGACTTCTCGAACGGCCCTCCGGTCGCGGCCATTCTTTTCAAGACAACATCTATGACGTTCAGTGGACGTGGGCTCATTTTCAAGGTTTGGTAAACCCTTTCCTTGTAGCAACAGCATATTCTGCCAGGGGTCCTGGCGCTGCAAACCCTTGAAAATCAGCCCACCGCATACCCTGGGTGGGATTCTTTTTGAGAT
>CAYUYB010000026.1:0-15568 GCA_964449025.1 uncultured Desulfobacteraceae bacterium | reverse complement strand
AGATAATAAATAGTATCTATAATCAGGTCGGGTTGAGTAAAACCATGTCCCGTTCAGTTGTTGAAAGGCTTTTTGAGATTTTTAAAATGAGGCTCGAAAAGGGCGAATCCATACTCATAAGCAGGTTCGGGAGGTTCACCGTAAAGGAAAAAGGCGAGAGAAGGGGCAGGAATCCGCAAACAAGCGAAGAGATCCGGTTGAAGCCGAGAAAGGTAGTGCTTTTCAAATCCTCCGGCGTGCTAAAAAAAAGAATAAGTGCAGGAGCTAGAGCCTCAAAATAAAGGCATCGGTAAACCCCATATCCTCCAGTTTCTTTTCAATTTCTCCTGCCTTGACCAACGTAGTTGATTTGGACACATGGAGCCTAAAGAATTTTTCATCATCTTCATCAAGATATTCCATGATATTAACATAGTCAAAGATCACCCTTAACCGTTTGGCCAGGTTGAGCGCATTATTCTTACTTTTGAAGGCCCCTACTTGCACTGTGAATTCCCCGGTTTCAAAATCTCCGATATCCAGCTGATGGGTTGATTCGTCGGCCGATATCGTTTCACCGATTTCTTTACCCAAAGCGATGATTTTCACATTCGCCAGGCCGGTGCCCTCCATATGTATCTCTTTTGCCGCGCCGTAGGAGAGGTCGATTATCCTTCCCTTAACAAAAGGACCTCGATCATTTATACGCACGACTGTGGACCTATTATTTCCAAGGTTTATTACACGAACATAAGTTCCTATAGGTAGGGTTTTATGAGCCGCCGTGTTTTTGTGCATATTAAATATTTCACCGCTGGACGTGGGCCTGCCATGGAAAGCCTCTCCATACCATGATGCCTTGCCGGTCTCGACAAAACCAATGGAATCCGGTAAGGGGTAATAACGTGTCCCGTTCATCTCATAGAATTCGGAGATACCCCCCTCAGTTTCTTCGGTAGGTGGAACTCTGATATAGTGCCTTTCCCTCGCACAGGAGGAAAGAAGCAGGACAATTACCAAATAGAAAAAAAATAGTCTATTCATCCTTAACCCGCGATCCTGCCGATTCTTTTTCAACCCGGTCCCTTTTCAGGGCAAAGGTTGAAGTGGGGTAAGATTCTACTTGCCTATTAACAGAAATACTTTTTTATTTAATCAAGTCAAGGATTTTATGAAATATGAGGGGATGGGGTTTCGGGGTAATTAATAATTTATCAATTTTGCTTGACATGGGTTTAATGATTTATAATTATATCATAGTTATAATGTGATTACATTTTGGGCAATTTAGTCCCTGAGAAGTGGGATTCGGAGGCCCGTTAAGTAGAACGCAGATCGAAAAAGGAAAGATTGGTTCAGGGATAAGCGCTGATCGTCAATCAGGGGAATCGAGGTTATGAGACTTAAGGATAAGGTGGCCATAGTAACGGGAAGTAGTCGCGGTGTGGGGAGTGCTGTAGCGGAGGCATATGGAAATGAAGGAGCCTCGGTTATTGTAAATTATTCATCAAGCCAGAAGGCCGCCGATGAGGTGGTTGAAAAAATTCGGGTCATGGGCAGCAGGGCTATAGCCGTAAAGGCTGATGTGGCCAGGAAGGATGAGGTGGAAAAACTTATTCAGTCCGCCATAGAAGAATTCGGCAAAATCGACATCCTGGTAAACAATGCCGGTTTTACACGCCCGGCCATGATGATAAGGATGACCGAAGACGAATGGGACCAGGTAATCGATATACATTTAAAAGGTGCCTTTCTATGTTCGCAGGCGGCTGCACGCTATATGAAGGAGCAGAACAGTGGTAAGATTATCAATGTCATGTCCGTAGCCGGACTGGTGGGAACAGTAGGCCAAATAAATTATAGCGCGGCCAAGGGGGGGATTCTCAGCATGACAAAATCCATAGCCAGAGAGCTGGCCCGGTATAATGTGTGCGCAAATGTCATTTCCCTTGGGATTGTGGCTACCGATATGACTGAAAAGATAAGAACAGATGACAAACTCAGAGAGATCTATATGAACAGGATTCTCTTAAAACGTTTCGGCGAGCCCCAAGATATCACCCCCGCCTTTGTGTTTCTGGCTTCCGATGAGAGCAATTATATAACCGGCCAGCTCCTTTGCGTTGACGGAGGCTATGGCATGGTATGATACAAGGGCCTTGAGATAAATAAAACATGTTCATTCGGTCACCGCGGTTCTTTCCAAGAGGACAGATATTAGGATTCAATGGTTCGGGGAAGATCTTAAGAAAGGAGTAATCAACCCTTAGCCCCTTGAACCTCAGAAAACTTGGATCTTCACTTATTTCTTTAAGTGCTTACTAACTGGATCAACAAAAAAAATAGGAGGTATCATATTATGGCAACAATACCTAAAAAAATCCAGACGTGGCAGATGGTTCAGCCCACGGTATTTAACAAGGAAACAAAAGAGACAACGCCGGGCAGGCTTGAAAAGACAGAGATACCGGTTCCGGAATTAGGGCGTGGCGATGTGCTCGTGGAGGTGGCGGGATGCGGTGTATGTCATACAGATCTGGGCTACTTTTATGACGGAGTACCGACCGTTTCAAAACCACCCCTGACACTGGGCCATGAAATATCCGGTACCGTTATCGCAGGAGACGAAGCATGGATCGGGAAAGAGGTAATAATCCCAGCGGTGATGCCTTGCAGACAGTGCATTCTTTGCAAGACAGGGCGAGGGAACAGATGCCTTAATCAGAAGATGCCTGGTAACAGCATCGGCGTCTATGGTGGATTTTCCAGCCATATCCCTGTGCCTAGCATAGATCTGTGCGAAGTAAAACACCGCGGCGACATTCCTTTATCGCATCTGGCAGTTATTGCGGATGCTGCTACAACCCCGTATCAAGCGGCGAAGAGGGGTGATCTGCAGCCAGGAGACAATGTTGTGGTTATCGGAATAACAGGTGGAGTCGGGCAATATATGGGGCAGCTCGCAAGTGCGCTGGGGGCTAAAACAGTTATAGGCATCGCAAGAAATAAGGAAAAACTTGAAAGGGCTTTGAAATTCGGCGCAGACTTTGTAATCGATTCCACGGACAAAGACGCGCAGGCTGTCTCCAAAGAATTCAAGGCGATATGCAAGGAGAACGGACTTCCCAATACCGGCTGGAAGATATTCGAGGTAACCGGCACAAAACCCGGTCAGGAAATCGGGTTGACCCTGCTTGGTTTCGTGGGAAAACTGATCATCGTCGGGTTTGGACTGGCAAAGATTGAATATTCCATAAGCCGTCTAATGGCCTTTGACGCTGAGATCATTGGAACATGGGGATGCCTCCCCGAATACTATCCTATAGTGTTGGATATGGTCCTGAAGGGCAAGATAAACATCGAAGAATTTGTCGAGACACGTCCCATGAGCACTATAGCCGAAACATTTGCGGAGGCACACAAGGTTCCGCCTATGAAGAGGATTGTCTTAATACCGGATTTTTAAGCCTGTTTGCAGCGTGTCTACTGATGGTGGACATTGGATATGTTATTAAAACTATTTTAGAAAGGGGGACCAAGATATGTCATTAGATTGGTTAACGAGAGACAACGAAGTTAAGGACCACAACCTTTTTGGAGACGAACACCTTGGAACAGAAGCACCCTGTACCATGTACGAGAAGAAGCCCCTTATCAACCCCGGCACAGGTGAAGCAGTGGAAGGATTAAAGGTTGCATGGGTTACCCTGAACAATCCTGCTCAGTATGGCTCCTACACCACTGAGATGGTAAAAGGGGTTATTGCAGGAATGCACAAGGGGTCCATGGACAGGGACGTGCAGGCCATTATTTTTACAGGTATGGGGGACAGGGCATTTTGCACGGGTGGTAACACCAAGGAATATGCGGAATATTACTCCAAAAGACCACTGGAGTATGTTCAGTATATGGATCTCTTTTCCGGTATGGTAGATGCGATTCTGAAGGCACGAAAGCCCGTAATATGCCGATGCAACGGCATGAGGATAGCCGGGGGCCAGGAGATCGGACAGGCGTGTGATTTTACCGTCGCGGCGGACACGGCCTCCTTTGGCCAGGCTGGAACCCGACACGGTTCAACGCCGACCGGCGGCGCGACTGATTTTCTCCCCTGGAACCTGAGCATGGAGCAGGCCATGTGGCAAGCCACGTCCAATGAGATGTGGAGTGCCGCAAAGATGGAGAGGCTCGGCCTTATAACTAAGGCAATCCCCATCAAGAAAGATGGCAAAGGGGAATGGGTCCGCGATCCTAGAGTCATTACGGACAGATATGTTGATAACGGGGAAATAGTGTATGGTGAGTTCAAAAAAGGCAATGAATACAAAGAAGCCAACGCCATGCTGAAAGAGCTCCAGACCGACTGGAGCCAGCTGGATGCTTTTGTTAACAATATGGCCTGGACCCTCACCAATACAACCTTCCTATGCCTTATGAATACCATCGAAAGCATCAGGGTAAAGAAGAAACATTACTGGGATATGTTGAAGGGCGGCCAGATCTACTGGCTGGGCGCCAATATGAACGGTGAGGCCTTCATAGGTTTCAATACATTCAATATGCAGAAGGTTACAGGCAAGAGGGAAATGGACTACCTCGCTTACCGCAGGGGACTGGCAGATGCTAGGACCTTTGACGACGATTTTTGTGAGGAAGTTATCCCGAAACCTCAGAAGTAATCCATCAATCGCAGTAACCCACTGTTTTTCACGGAAAAGTGAAAAAAGGCAGGTATGGGGGAGGTGTGCTTGCCTTTTTCTTGAGCCCTTTGAAGATTGTAAAATAGAAAAGGAGAGTGAATATTATGGCCTATCAGCATATCAAGACGCATTTTAAGGACGGACTCGGGACCATCACCCTCAACAGGCCTCCGGTTAATGTCCTGAATATCGCCATGATGGAAGATATAAATGATGCCCTTGATTCATGGCGGGGCCATAAAGACCTGAAGGTTGTGTTATTCAATGCCGAGGGAAAATGTTTTTCCGCTGGAGTGGATGTAGGGGAGCATACGGGAGATATGGCACCCAGGATGATAGAGGTCTTTCACGGTATGTTCCGGCGCATGGACGGCCTGGGTGCGCTGACAGCGGCCTCCGTGTATGGTTCATGCCTGGGAGGGGGATGCGAGCTCGCGGTGTTCTGTGATCTGGTTATTGCCTCCGAAGAAGCAAAGTTCGGTCAGCCGGAGATTCAGGTGGGTGTATTTCCGCCTATAGCCGCACAGATCATGCCTCGTATAATAGGTAGAAAGGCCGCCGCCGAGCTGATATTTTCAGGCAAGATAATCTCGGCCGCCGAAGCACTGAATATGGGCCTGATCAACAGGGTGGTAAAAGAAGGGGAGCTGGAAAAGGAGACAGAGGCCTTCCTAAAGCCCTATACCGGGCTGAGCTCGGAGGTCCTGAGGATGACCAGAAAGGCCATGATGTCCGGTCTGAGGGATGACCTGGAACCTTCCCTCCAGATCATAGAGGATATCTACATTAATCAGCTCATGAAGACCCATGATGCCCATGAGGGCCTGAAAGCGTTTCTGGAAAAGAGAAAGCCCGAATGGAAGGACGAATAATCGCGCCCCTTGTTTTACCCCTTCCGGTAAATTGGACAGGGCAGTAATCTTTTATTATGGCCGTGAAGTACCCGCGCTCCTTGGTCCTGCCGTTGTAACTATAAGGGCACCCCATTGTCCAGCGTCCACGCCTTTGAAGTTTTGAAAAGGGCACCGGAGAGGAGTGCTTTTTTTCGAGGTCGATCTTGGAACCGGTTCCGTGCGGGACGTGACGGAGGAATACACAATGGATGTAAGACCTTTGTTTGACTCTTTAACATCGGACCTTGCTACATTACGTGTTTTGTCTCCAATACAGGTGCAGGGCAGGCAAGGCCCCGGCAGTATATTTTTTGTCCATTTATTTTCGTTCTCTTGAAATGACCCTGAGCGGTTAAACAGACACAATTTGTCAGTCAACCATGATCCTTCCCGCTGGTCCGGGAACGACTTCTCCAATAACGGCCGCTTCTTTGATACCGCTTTCTTTTAATTTATTGAGGAGATCCTCTGCACTTTCGTTTTCCACACAAATGAGCAGTCCCCCTGATGTCTGGGCGTCGAACAGGACATCCTGCAAAAGGTGATCAACGGCAGGCTGAAAATCGACCATGCATTCGCGGAATGCCCGGTTATTGTATGTACCCGCGGGGACAAGACCCATCCCGGCATAATCAAGTGTCTCGGGAATGACAGGGATGTTCCTGCTGGTAAGCTTGATCCCCAATGGAGAGCCTGTGATCATCTCCGCGATATGACCGATCAGTCCAAAACCCGTAATATCCGTGCAGGCATGGACAGGGTATTTAGCCATAATCTGCGCAGCATCCCTGTTGAGGGTTGCCATAAGTTTCGTGACGGCTTCGATGATTTCCGGAGAGGCAAGGGCCCCCTTGATAGCAGTGTTGATGATGCCGGTCCCCAGGGGTTTGGTGAGCACCAGTCTGTCGCCGACCTTGAGACCTGTTTTGGTGAGTATGCGATCCGGATGCACGAAACCGGTAACAGAAAGGCCGTATTTCAGTTCCTTGTCCTCCACGCTGTGTCCTCCCACCAGCACGACACCGGCTTCTTTCATCTTGTCCAAACCGCCCTGGATAATCCGGCGGAGTATGGATATATCCATATCCTTGAGAGGAAAGGCCACCAGATTCATGGCGGTTTTGGGTATTCCACCCATGGCATAGACATCGCTTAAGGCGTTGGCTGCGGCTATCTGGCCGAACCAGTAGGGGTCATCCACAATAGGGGTGAAAAAGTCGACAGTCTGGACGATGGCAAGATCGTCCGAGATTTTGTAGACACCGGCGTCGTCAGCGCTTGCCAATCCCACAAGCACGTTTGCATCCGTTGGAAATTCCATTCCGCATAAGGCCCTGTCCAGGTCCCCTGGAGGCAATTTGGATGCTCACCCGGAACCGGCAACGGTTTGCGTCAGTCGAAGTGTCTTTGTTTCACTCATTATACATACCCCTAAAATTGAGTGCATTAATCGATCTTGGCCAGTTTTTTCAGGTCGATATTCTTGTCTCCCGGCATGAGAACCATGACGTAACCCTTGTGACCCAGATCCGCAACCAATGTCTTGATAGTTTTTTCCACTGGAAAATTTATGGCTTGAGATGCAAATCTGGCCCCTTTTTGCTTAGCTCCACGCTGCTGAAGCCTCGATACTTGACCCTGACTATCTACTTCTTAGTAATACCGGCTGCGGCATTCAGCGCTGCCAGAAGGTTTGCGAGATTTAAGCCATATTTTTGCGCAAGATCCTTTAAAGGGTCAAAAAGCGCCTGGCAGCAGATACATTCACCGGCCTTTTGATCATACTTTTTAAACACATACTCCGTCCGCCTGTATCTGGATACCACATCCAGAACGGCCATATCGGCGCGGACCAATTTTTTCTTATGGGAAACGGTTTTATTCATGCATTTTTAATTATAGAATATCTCCCAGTGCTCTGGGAATATGCTTAACAATATCAATAACCTGTGTGGCGGGCGTGGGTTTTGCATAATGCCCTGACAAACGGTTGGCCCTGGCCGCAATCACAGCGGCTTCCCGGGTGCCAATACCTCCCTCAATAAGGGCGGCAACGATACCGGTCAGGGTATCCCCGGTCCCGCCGATAGCCTCCATTGCCTTTTCTACAGGAGCGTCAACAGTCTCGTGAATTCCTTGGCTATCGGCCACATAATCCTTCTCTCCTTTTACCAAAAGGTATTGCGGGGCATTATTATGCCGGTAGGCCCGGCTGATAAGCTCGGGCGCCCTGGTCTCCTCATGCAAGATAAATCCCCTGGTGTAAAAGGGATGCGGGGCCTCTTCATCCGCCAGAAAGGCCAATTCTCCCACATCAGGGGTGAAAAGATTATATCTGGACGCCTCGCCGCTCATCTTGGCCACATACATGAATCCGGCGTCCGCTATCAGTATGGGTCTGTCTTTCATATCTTCAACAGCAAAAAGCACCCTGTTATGCCAATCCACATCCGGTTGAAGGTAGTGAAAGGCTATGGTATTGAAACCGAGCTGCTGAAGATTATTCGAAAGGTATTCGTAGAGACGGGAGCTCCCGTTTCCCAGGCCTGTGTCCCCGACAAGATACCCGAAAGGGAGAGGATACCCGAGCGTTTGGCACGTCTTTATCGCTGCGGCCAGCAACGCGGGTGTGCCGCGGTTTATTGATACAGGGCTTCCCTGAATGATTATACGGTCATCTTCCATGGTTGCCTCCCCGCTGACCAGAGGGAAGTCTTCAATAGGGACTGTGCCTATCACTGCTAGCATCTGCTTTTTATCTCCTCGTAGGCAAGTTGAAGGGCGTATCCGCAGAGGGTATGCCCGATCTCTCTCGGGCTTGGGGCATCCCTGAGGGACTTGCCGATCATCTCTTGCGCCAGATAGGGGATATCAGGGCAGCCCCCGCCCGACACATTGACTATGATAAGTGTCTCTTTATCAATGGTGAGTTTCATGTTCGCGGCCCTCACCATGAGGTGCCTGCCGAAGTCCTTGATCTGAAAAATACTCACCGGCTTCAGAAGAGGGCTGCTGACAGGAACCACTTTCAGGGGCCGGATATCGTCTTTTACGAGTATACTCATGATTTTCAGTTCTTGGATAAGGGGAAACTCGATAACCAGATCACATCCGGTGCGGATTTCAGGAGGAGGCCCCATCACTTTTATGTCCCATCCCCAGGCCTTAAGAAGATTCTCCGCCCGGATTACTTCGCTGGTGTTTTCAAACACCAGGATTCCCCTATCCAGCCCCTGACCGGCCGGAGCGGGCCTAAACGTTTCCTTTTTTAAAAAGCCAAATAAGGACATGCCTATTCCTTTGATACAGTAACACAATAGCCTATACCGTCAGGTCGAATATCCTTTACTTTCCAACCCCGGCTTTCGGCTGCCCGACTCACGTTCTCTTTAGAAGTATCCGTATCCACCAGAATAAGGATCTCCCCTTTGCCCACCTTTTTTATCTCGTCCATGGTCATCAGTACAGGCTGTGGGCAGCTCAGGCCTCTTGCGTCAACGGTTGTGCTCATTAAAGACCCTCCTTATGCGCTCTTTTTTCTCATGGTAAAACCGATAAACAGGCATGCGAGAAGTCCGATTGTCACGGCTGCTATACCGTGAGTGCCTACCCCGTTTGGAGAACTGGCCAGATCGAAATTATGGGCAAAGGCCGCGCCTACGATCATGCCCATGACGAACACGGCAGAATCGCCGTCACCCTCACCGGCAAGAAAGAGTTGACGGCCCGGGCATCCCCCTGCCAGGGCAAAGGCCAGGCCGGCCAAGACCATCCCTCCGAAGTTCCATATATGCGTGGTGTGAGCCACGGGCTGTTTAGCAAAACCCGGATGAAATTGCTGAACGACAAGGTTTGTTAAAAAGGCAAAAACAACTAAGGTCAGGAGCCCTGCAAAAAGATGTGCCTGTTTGAATAGTATCAGGTCCCGGAAGGCACCCATTGTACAGAAACGGCTTCGCTGTGCGATAAACCCTATGGCAAGGCCGCATCCCAGAGAAATGGGAAGCGCCGCATGCATGGAGCCAGGGCCTTTCAGACTGTAAAACAGGAACCCGCTTTTGGCCTCGCCCTTAACCTGGGGATAAATAAGCATTAAGACGAAGAATCCAAGCATTGTTAAGGGCATCAGCCATCCCACGGACGTGTATGTCTTTTCAGTACGCCCCAGGTTATAGCCGTTTTTGAGGAAACGGGTGCCGATCCATATGCCGAATATGAGACCGGCCAGGCCCAAGATCGCGTTCCCATCACCGCCTGCAAGACGCAAGAGTGCCCGCCATGGACACCCTAAAAAGACCAGGGCCCCTATCATGGCAAAGGCGCCTAAAACGAATCTTACAATGGGAGCGGAGCCCGCCCTGGGCCGGAACTCTCTGAAAATATAAGCAGCTATCAAAGATCCCAGCACAAAGCCGATGATCTCCGGTCTCATATACTGAACCACTTCCGCGCGGTGCAGGCCTACCGCTCCGGCGATATCCCTCTCAAAACAGGCCACACATATGCCCATGTTTCCGGGATTTCCCCATTTCTGTAAAAGGGCGGCGAAGATTCCTATAAAGGCCCCTACACTGACAATCCCCAAGCGGGTGGCAAAAAAGTTCTTAGATCTTAGCATAGAGAGCACATCTCCTTGAGTTTTATTAGAAGAACCTGATGATGCGTTCCTTTTCCTGTCATCCTTTGAACAAGGGGATAAATCAACATGTTATGTCCTCAAAAGGAGCAGAGGCGCTTCGACATCTGAACTCGTGGTCAAATAAGAGTGAAAAATTATAGCAAATTTTCCGATATGTCAAACTGGAAATTCCGATAATAATGGAGGGCAATTCAGGAAGAACCGATGGAGGCATCAGGGGTCAGCCCTTAAGGGCTGACCCCTTGTTTTGCTGCGAGGGCTAAAACTTATAACTTGCCCATACCCTTATAGTGTTCAGGTCGTCGTTAACGGTGGCCCCTCTGCATCCACCTACGCCGTTATGGTCAGAGTTAATATAGGCCCCGAAGATGGTGATATATTTAAATCCCGCGTATTTTACTGTCAGCTCTGTCGAGGTTGATTCATTATTCGCCATTGCAGAAGAATTGCCGCCATGATCATAATAGCCAAAGCTCGCGGTGATATAGAGACTATCAATGGGCGCCAATCCAAAAGAGAATTTGTAAGAATCAGTATCAGTGGCTCCGGCTATATCCCCGTCTCCGGACATGGTCGCGCTATAGAGTGGTGTCTTGCACCCGTTGTCCGTAAATCTTGCAACGTTTAATGTGCCGTCATCAACCGCGGTATAGGCCGCGGAAACGTCAAACATCCCCAGTTTTGACGATATCTTAAAACCAAAGGCATTGGTCTTTTCGCTGTTCATCATATCCGGATCAAAAAACATATATTGACCGGCCAGATTAACAGGGCCCAGTCTAGTCGTCGCCTCTAAGTATAAGGCACTAACATCTGAAACGTGGTCGATATGGTAATAGTAACCGCTTAATGTCGTATCGGGCAGAGATTTGTTGGTCAGTCCCAGCATCAGGCCACCATTTTCCGCGATATCCTCAAATTTATCGCCTTTTATTCTTCTTTCCTCTGTTACGTAACATAGGGCGAGTGTTGTATCCTCTATATCGCTGTTTTGCACCAGGATGGCCTCAAAAGTATTGGGAAACACCGCCCACTCGTCACTATTTACAAGAGGTGATTTAAGATTTTGCCTCCCAATATTAATCAGAGTATTTTTTGCTTTATATTTAAGGAACGCCTCACCTAGCCAGGCATCGGTCTCGCCGTGATCTACACCGTGGATGCTGTTGTTGGCAAAGTTGTCATAGGCGCTCAAATCGTCAATGGCAAAGAAATTGACCTTGACGCTGAAGCCATGATAATCGCCAGTGGTGTAACCCAGGCCAAGGCCCGCATCAAAAATACCTTTTTCTTTATTAAAGATTTTATTGTTACCGACATTGTAATCATTTGTTTGATACCATAGCTTCAGCTCGCCGTTGATTTTTCCCTCTTTCAGGGATTCAGAGATGGAATCATCACCATATGCATTTACAAGTCCAAACAGGACAGATAAACAGGTTACTATAGCAACTACACAGTACTTCATTATCATCATTTTATTTTCTCCTTTTAAATGTATTATGTGATCAGACCTTGAGATCTGACACAATATCTGGCCCTTGCTTTTTCACCGAAATGTCTTTGCGGTCTTTATTTGGTTTGTTGAAATATCTTATTGGAGCGATCGAAAACAGTAATCTGTTTCTGCGATCATTTAGGCATGGGCCTTTTCAGTTTTCTCTGACCTACCGGACCCGGGCAGAGATACTTGTAGTACGTCATGTAAAACCGAAAAGGTAAAGCATGAGAAGACTCCTTACGGGGGTAACTTATGATTCGCATAGCGTTTAGTGGAAATATTTGGATTTGTCAAGCCGGAAATTCCGATGAAACTTAGGGCAGTTTAAAAGGAACTGATGAGAGTGTTTGGTTCACGGCTTGGCATTTGACTTAGTGTTTTTCAAATTAACAGATAGCACTTTAACAGTTTAGACTGCGGATCTAAGTGAGTCTTTGCAAATTGCGTCAAACGTTATGCCGTGGCCCCTTCCAACAGAAATTCAAGCATGGCCTGGCATGAGGGAGAAGCGGTTCTCCTCCTGTCCCTGATGAGATAAAAATTGCGTGTCATGGCGGGGAGTTCCTTGATCTTTATTGTCTTAAGGATCCCGCGCTTCAGTTCGGTTTCCAGTGCCCATGTAGAGAGTATGGATACGCCAAGGCCGGATTTAATCCCTTCCTTGACGGAGGTTGATGTGCCAAGTCGTGCTACAATATTCAGGGCCTTAACCCCGCCCAGCCCGTAATCCTTGAGATATTTATCCATGATACTTAGAGTGGCAGACCCGGCTTCCCTTAAAATAAAAGGCTCTTCCGAAAGCTCCTGAAGCGTGATGGATCTCTTTTTTGACCACCTGTGATCAGCGGGTATTGCCAGGACCAAGGCATCCTTCCATAAGTGGTAATGCAATAGGTTGTCGTCGGGGCTCTTAGAGCCGATAATACCAAGCTCAAGATCTCCATTTAACACAAGGTTTTTAATTTCTTTGGTATCAGCGATGGCAAGTATGACCGAGATAAAAGGATATTTTTCGCGAAACAGGCCGATCTTTTTGGGCAGGATATATTCTCCGGGGATGGTGCTTCCGCCTAAATGGATTTTACCCTCTTTTACACCCAGAAAACCTTCCATTTCCAGGCAGGCTGTATTTTTCATGTCCAAAAGAACAAGTGCGTGTTTGTAAAGGAGATCTCCCGCCTTTGTGGGTACGATCTGTCTGCCCAGACGATCAAGAAGTTTGGCCCCCACAGCCTTTTCCAGATTGGCGATCCTTTCACTCACGGACGCCTGAGCGAGAAAAACTGCATCGGCCGCTTTAGAGAAACTCTGCAACTGAACCACCTTGCAGAATATCTCCAATTGTCTCAAGTCAAAATCGATGGATGGCATTTATACTCCTTATGATAAACTCTTCCCTTATGGTCTTTTCTGTGAAACCCATTCTTTTAACGCTTCATTGATCCGGGATTGCCAGCCGGCCCCGGTTGAACGAAAATATTCGAGTACTTCACGGCTGTATCTCACCGTTACAAGTTCCTTAGTCGGTTTCTTTTGCGCGCCTCTTTGTCCTCGTTTACGTTTAGGCAACGCTTCAAGTAAGGAAGTCGGCAGCACCTTTTCTGCCGGTTTAAATTTTTTTATGTCACCCTGCGTCAGTTCGCGAACTTCACCGGCTTTATTTGTCAGGGTTTTCTTTTTCATAATAACCAACCCCCACCGCGTTTAATATTCCTTTCATTCTTGTTTCTATCGAATTCAATTTTCATGATTTTATTGTATCTACAAAATAATATATATCAAGACAAACTGCAGACATACTGGATTTTATGCAAAATTTCTTATTCTATGTCTATTCGCATTGGACTAGAAAATCTTGCATCGTTGCACAGGCTTTTAAGCAACTTTACCGGCAGAAGCCAAAGTCAATGATGCAGCTTATGTAACAAGTGGTATTCGGTCGACGATTATCATCCAATATATGGCGTTTTCTTTGAATAGGTTTTGTGTACTGTCATTTTGGCATGGGTATTGCGTTGGAATAAGGGTTTGGACATCTTTCAGGAAAGGAGGCGATATTTATGGCGACGCCTGTTTACCGGCAGCGCAAACCCCAAAGCTACCTGTCTGCGTGCGAACACACACAGGCAGGCAGGGGAAGCCTAAGCCTCTTGAGTACACATCCGACTATTCCACCTCCCAAATCCCCGCTTCCGGTAGTGGCTATATCTCGACGTCGAATATGAGGATGGATTTCCCGCTTGATTTTGAAAATGAAAGATGGAACGAGCCTCCGGCCCGTAGGGCGGATAAGTCTGCTCAAATTTCCTCAATTTACAGTCCTTGCGTTAAGATCAAGCACACAGTGGCCGCCTTAGAATATGCTCCAGTGCTGTTCAAAATTCCCAAAGCCCACTCGGCAAGTTCCCGCTACAACATCATGCGTCTGAGTTTGCCTTGACATACAAGGGCAAATTTCCTATACTCCATTCGTCAAAAAGCGCGTTCTTATCAACGAAATGCTTCTTGACCGGAATCCCTTTTGCTGTATGATATCTTCATCTAAAGTAATTCATCCAGATCCCCTTTTTCAATGACAGGAGACTGATGCTCAATGGCCATATGCAATTGCTGATCCGCTTTTTGACAGCAGTGAGCATCACAGAGAGCTGCCCAAGGCAATTATGTCAAGGTGATCGGAGGACAAAAGGGGTCAAGGAACAAGGGATAATAAAAGTATCATCGAAATGCTTCATGCCCAACAGGCACTGCTGAAAAAGTTTTCACGTACGGTTTCTATCCGTTTTCGGTTCGGTTGTTCGGAGAAAAGCACCGGCGATTAGACCTCAAGATTATGGTGAATCGGTGCATTGAAAGACTGAAGGTGATGGAGACGGAACCATGAATAAGGAGATAGTGATTTCAAAAGAGGCCGTTGCAGCATTTTGCCGTCAGAGAGGTATCCGTCGCCTGTCTGTTTTTGGTTCGGCCCTTCGGAGCGACTTTCATGCAGACAGCGACATCGATGTGTTGGTCGAGTTCGAAGCTGACAGCAGCCCGGGGCTTTTGGGCATGGCACGAATGGAGCGTGAACTGTCTTTGTTATTCGGCGGCCGCAAGGTCGATCTGCGAACGGCTGAGGATCTCAGCCGGTACTTTCGCCGGCAGGTGATCGCTGAAGCAGAGGTGCAGTATGCAGCAGGATGATATAATTCGTTTACGTCATATATTGTATAGCGAATCTCCAGCAGACGATTGGTGGGCTACTTAAGGCCCGCGATCTTCTTTTGCCGCGTCTGATGACCGGAGAGATACCGGTATGAAAAAAGCGGTACTGAAAAATCTGATCGCCCTCGGTGAAGGCTTCACTACTGAGTTCAAGCGGGCAGGCACATCGAACCTAGGCAGGGAGATCTGTGCCTTTGCCAATGCCACCGGCGGGGTGATTTTGATAGGGGTGACGGACAGCGGCCAAATTATCGGCGTTGACAATCACAACCGGCTCAAGTCTGAGGTCCAGGCTATTGCCCGCACCGCAGATCCTCCCATTGCCGTGGATGTCGAGAGTGCCGGTGGAGTGTTGCTTGTAACCGTTCCCCCACAGCACAGCAAGCCCTATTCATTTGGTGGAAAGTTTTTCATGCGCAAAGGCGCATCATCCCAGCAGATGTCGCGCGAGGAGATCCGTGAATTTTTCTTCAAGGAGGGGTTGATCCACTTTGACGAAACACCGTGCAGCCGGTTTTCGTTGAAAGATGATCTGACCGACGACGTCTGGGATCTGTTCAGGAAACGGGCGAAAATTCCTGCCGACATGGACGCGCTCACAGCATTGGAAAATCTGCATCTAGTCAAGGACGGCCAAATGAGCCATGCC
>CAYUYB010000025.1:0-15841 GCA_964449025.1 uncultured Desulfobacteraceae bacterium | reverse complement strand
AGCCCGGGAGATCCGGAACGAAGAAAAGGGACATGCCTTCGATAAACTCAGGACCATGAGCCTGTCGAACGGCAGATGACATCTAGATGGTGGATGAGGGACCTCACGCCGGACAGTGATTTACATGAATAAGATCTTATCAATCTCATAAAGATCTCTCTATGATACCACCTCCCACGACCGTATCATCGACATAGAAAACTGCGGACTGCCCCGGCGTAACGGACATCTGCGGTTCATCAAATACGACCTTCGCCCCGTTCCTGCCGAAAGGCGATATGGTCGCTTGCGCGCCCTCATGCTGGAAGCGGATCTTCACTCTAGCCCTGCTGGGTTTATCCAGTTTGTCGATGGAGATCAGATTCAGGCTGGATGCTATAAGACCTTTTGAAAAAAGTGAGCCTTTGTCACCAACCACTACCCTGTTATTTTTGGCATCGATACTCTTTACGTAAAGGGGTGTTGGAGATGATATACCCAGCCCTTTTCGCTGACCTACAGTGTAATAGATTATGCCCCGGTGTCTTCCAATCATATCACCCTTTTCATTGACGATATCACCGTTTTTAATCTCTCCGGGCTTAAAGATCGAACCGTAGTCACTGCCCGCAATGAAATCCTGGCTATCAGGATTATCAGATGACTTAAGCCCAAAGGAGCGGGCGATATCCCTCACCTCTTCTTTACCGTAATCGCCCAATGGGAAAACGGTACGGGACAGTTGATCGCTGCCGAGTCCATAAAGGAAATAGGTCTGGTCCTTTAAAACATCCAGGGGCTTGTTTAACAGATAACGGCCATTCGATTCTACGATCCTGGCATAGTGGCCGGTTCCGAAAAGATCAAAATCAATACCGCTCTTCCTGGCCTTTTCCAGCAAAAGCCCGAATTTAATCAACCTGTTACATGGGATACAGGGGTTGGGGGTCCTCCCTTTCAGATACTCGAGTCTGAAATACCCAATCACATCCCTCGTGAACTCCTTTTTCAGATCAATTACATAAAATGGAATATTCAATTTCCCGCAAATGGCTGCGGCTGATTTGATATGCTCCTTTTGTCCAGGTCCGTAACAGGCGTGTTGCCCGGAGCCCTTAACACCGACGGATCTGTCATATATCTCCATTGACAGACCGATAACATCATAACCCTCCTCTTTGAGCAAGGCCATCGCAACGGATGAATCTACCCCGCCGCTTAAACCTACAGCGACTTTTATTTTTCCACCTCTCACAAAAGATCACCTCAACAGCAACGGTTCATTGCATCAATCAATACCGAAAAAGTGCTTTGTTTTTGCACTGTAACATATCCCACTCGTATTTGCACACTAAAGACATGCCGGGGAAAGGGGGCGCCCCCCTGTCAGCCGGTGACTCCGGGCAGATTTGCTTGACATTCATATATAGATTTAAATAATTACCTGGTATCAATAAATCAACATATGATCGGGCATGGCCCAGTTGATGCTATTATTCGTTTAGACCTTGTTTCTTTATCGGGCCTATAAGGGCGCTCCTCTTTTTGGCTCAAATCATAAAAATATGGTATCCGGGAGATAATCGACATGCAATATTCTATAAGTCCGGAAGGAGAAAAATTCAGCCTCCCTGCAAAAGGGGACTATGAGAAGGAATATGACAGACTTGAAAGGCTTGTCAAAGAGCAAAAATACCTAGGACGTGAAATCGTGGTTGTCATGGGCCTTGGCTTTGTGGGTGCGGTAATGGCGGCAGTCGTAGCGGATTCCGTTGATAGAAAGAGCGGCAAATCAAGTAAATTCGTCATCGGTATGCAAAGGCCGAGCACCAGAAGTTACTGGAAAATATCTCTCATAAACAGGGGAATATCACCAGTAACGGCTGAAGACCCCGAAATAGCACCCATGATAGAGCGTTGCATCAAAAAGAAAAAGACAATGACAGCTACCTACACCTATGACGTCCTTAAGCTTGCCGATGTGCTCGTAGTGGATGTGCAATGTGACTTTCTCAAAGAGGAGCTCGGTAACCTGAAAAGCGGAAATGTGGACATGAGAGCGCTGGAGGAGAGTCTCAAGATCATAGGACAAAAGATTAATCCGCGGTGTCTGGTGCTGATCGAAACTACTGTTCCTCCAGGCACTACCGAATTCGTCGCTTATCCTATCGTAAAAAAGGCCTTTAAGAAAAGGGGCATAAAGGCGGAACCTTTGCTTGCCCATAGTTATGAGAGGGTAATGCCCGGCAAAGATTATGTCAGGTCTGTAAAAGATTTCTGGCGGGTATGCAGCGGCATTGATAATGAAAGCAGGGAAAGGGCTGTCCAATTTTTGTCTGACATTATCAACGTGGAAGAATATCCCTTGACAGTCCTTGACAGACCGGTTGAGAGCGAAACTACCAAGATCGTGGAAAACAGTTACCGCGCCACCATACTGGCCTTTCTTCATGAGTGGAGTCTGTTTTCTGAAACAAACGGAGTAGATATCATAAAGGTTATCGACGCGATCAAGGTTCGCCCTACCCACGATAATATCATTTTCCCTGGCCCTGGGATAGGGGGGTACTGCCTTCCCAAGGACGGTGGCCTGGGTATCTGGGCATATAAACACCTCCTCGGTTTCGAAGACGATATATTCAGGATCACCCCCGAGGCCATTAATATAAATGATACAAGGGCCCTTCACGTGGCGCAGCTTGCGCGTGACGCACTAAGAAATATGGGAAGACTTGTTGCCGCTTCCCGGATTACAGTTCTAGGCGCTGCCTACAAGGAAGGGACAGCGGATACCAGGTACAGCGGCTCTGAAATTATTGTCAGAAAACTGACGGAGATGGGTGCGGAAGTAGTAGCACATGACCCGTATGTGAGGCACTGGTGGGAGCTTGAGAATCAGAGCCATTATCCCGCCTCGGGCGGGAGCTGGTCCAGGTTTTTCCGCAACCAGGATCAACTTGAGGGTTTTGTGATGATACAGGACCTAGGTGACGCCCTCAAGGGTTCCGACGGTGTTATCCTCGCTGTTCGTCACAAACAGTATCTTGATCTTGACCCTGACGAAGTGGTGAGAATGGCGGGCGGAAATATAGCGGTTGTTGATTGCTTCGGCATCCTGGATGACAGGAGAATAGAAAGGTATTTTGAGCTGGGCTGCGAGGTCAAAGGCCTAGGAAGAGGACACATAAACAGGATAAAGGAAAAGGTCCGTAAAAGAAGATGAAAAAGGGGATCTAAAATAGCTCTAGTTGTTTATATCTTTTGCCTTTTCGCCTCCAATGGCCTCGTTCCAGGGGTTTGCAAAGATCATCCTCGTGAATAAGGGAAAGAAAAGGTGAAGGCTGCATATTGATAACACGGCCGTTGATCTTTCTTTTTTTCGTATAGGAAAGGAAGAGCCTCTGGCGGGCCCGGGTCATACCAACATAAAACAGTCTTTTTTCTTCATCCTCATCATGGTCCCCAAAAAGAGAACAAGGGATAAGTCTATCTTCACATCCTGTAATAAACACAACGGGCCATTCCAGCCCCTTGGCCGCATGCAGAGACATGAGCGCCACCCTATCACCCGCAAAAACCGTGTGATCAATGCCCCTGTCCAAGGATAATCTATCCAAAAAAGGTATTATGTCTCCCCTTATATCTTCAGCCACATCCTTAAGCCTCATTACCGCATCCGCTTGTTGTCTGACAGAAAGATCAAACCCATGCAAGGAGACGACATGATCTATTATGTCTTTCAGTCCCCCATCGAACTTAAATGTCCCGAGGGCCCTCGTTCCGTCTAATTCGCTGTCCTTCAGAAGCTCAAGATATAAGCTCCGGTAATACTCTTTATCAGGATAACAGAGTGCCTGAAGAAATCGCCAGATAATATTAACAGGGTATCTGTCTGTCAGAGCTGCCTCCCCTGACATCGTATAGGGGATGCCTGCCCTGTAGAAGGCCTTCTCAAACTCGTCTCCTTGGGAATTCAGTCTGTACAGCACGGCAATATCCCCAAAACCGAACCCGATAGCATCTTCATACGAAGATACCCTTTTGCTGTCCAGAGAGAAATAGGTAGTACCTCCTAATAGTCTTTCTATCTGCTCAACCACCATTTCAGCCTCTTCAGAACAGGTAACGCAAGCTCCCACACGGACAGGTTCACCCTTGCCAATACTTGATTCCAGGGGCAAGTTCTTGCACATCAGACGGGAGGCAACCCTCAAAATAACCTCTGTGGAGCGATAGTTTTTTAACAAGGAGATCTTGTCTGTGCCTAGAAAATCCGTACTAAAGGCCTGGAAATTCCTTGCGTCAGCTCCTCGGAAACCGTAAATGGCCTGATCAGGGTCCCCTATGGCGCAGATCCTGTTTGTCTCCGAATTGATAATCTTCTTTATAATGGCTACCTGTATAGCATTTGTGTCCTGATATTCGTCCACGAAGACCCAAGGGAAGCGCTCTGAGTATTCCCGGCATATTCCGGGTTTTTCCTTAAACAATCTCAGGGTCTCAACTTCAAGATCATCCAGATCCAGCATCCCCAGATCACCGAGTCTCTCCTGATATCTTTGAAAAAGGCGAAAAAGCCCTTGATGCTGTTTCTCAATCCCGTCTTCCATTACCAGGGCCTTTTTAATCTGCGGGAGCCATTTTAATAATCGTTTAGCTGAACGCCTCCCAACACCGGCCTCCAAGATAACCTGTTCAGCTATCATTGCGGAATCCTGTTCGGAACAGATATTAAAACCGGAAGAGGATCCGTGGTTACCGGATTCATTTCTCAGGACCTCAAGGCAAAAGCCATGAAAAGTCGTAACATGGACCTTCCTGGACTCATTCTCCGGCAAGAGAGAGCATATTCTTTCCTTCATTTCCCCTGCCGCCTTATTGGTAAACGTGAGGGCGAGCACATTCCCCTGCCCGTCGGGATCAGAGTTTATGATGTGAGCTATACGGTGGCTCAGGGTCAGTGTCTTCCCGGTGCCGGGGCCTGCCTCGATAAGAAGATGCTTCCCTTTGTGAGAAACCGCTTCTCTCTGTCCGCGATTAAGGGGTCGCGTAAGCGGAGGGGAGGAGGCGCTCTTTGCGATGTCTGCGGAGGCTCCATGCTCCTTCGATCCCGACACGCTCAAGTGCATAGGTACCTTAGTGTCATGGATTCCCTTTTCCGCAATCTTGAAGAGGGACCTCTGTCCAGATATCTCCAAGCTCTCACCCTCGCGAAACAATCGAATTGCCCCATACTCACCATCGTACCCCTCCTGTTTTATAACCCTCCCCTCCCGCATCCTCTCAACGGCCATGCCCAGCAGCACCCCTCCACCAATACTGATCTCCTCCAGAGGAATCTCCATCAGGATATTCAGCTCCGGGCCAAGGGACGACAGCAATGTTTCATATGCAAAGTTCACCTTTTTTGTTGAGGGACCGCATCCAAGTATTTCTGAGAGGATCTCAGCTAGCGGTATAAGGTTTTGAAAATCCTTTGATATCCTGGGAGCTTTACGGTCGGAAAATTCAGCAACCCGATGCAGAACTCCGATGGTAAGGGGTTTTCCGCATAACGGGCAGATACCTCCATGCTTCTCCGTCTCCGATGGGTGCATACTTATATTGCATTTACGGTGACCATCAAAATGGTATTTCCCTTCTTCGGGATAGAACTCGATGGTTCCCCTGAAACCCTCTTTGCTCATCATGGCCCCCACTATCTGATCGTAAGCCAGACCAGTTTGAAAGATATTCGCCTCTCTACCCAGTTTCGAGGGAGAATGTGCATCAGAGTTGGAGACCAACAAATAATCATCAAGGCTGGAGATCAACCTGTTCATAGGGGGGTCGGAGGACAGCCCTGTCTCCAGCGCGTGTATGTGGGAGGTTAGGTCTCCGAAGCACTCTTCAATGGAACAAAAACCGGATTTTGACCCAAAGAGTGAGAACCAGGGGGTCCATACGTGTGCGGGAATAAAAAAGGCCCTGTCACTTGCTTCGAAGACCATCTCCAGGAGATCCCTGGAGTCAAGACCCAAGATCGGCCTCCCGTCCGAGCTGATGTTACCTACGCGCTCCAGGGAGGTGTTCAATCTTTTGACCGAATCAAAGTCAGGCATGAGGATCAGGTGATGAACCTTTCTTACCCTTCCGCCACGTTTGTATATGCAACTTATCTCTCCTGAAAGGATAAACCTGACCGGCTTCCTGCATAATGCCGGGAGCTGTCTTTCAACCATCTCTGACAGATCTTGCCTCAGATTAAAGAGTCCGTTCTCCGCTTCAACCAGTTTTCCCTGAAGTTCTTCCAACCAGCCCGGGTGGGTAAAATCGCCTGTCCCTAACACTGTGATTCCCTTTTTTTTGGCCCAAAGGGTCAAGTTTTCAGGATCAAGGTCTGGTGAGGTAGCCCTGGAAAAATGAGAGTGTATGTGCAGGTCGGCGATAAATCTCATAGTCGAGATAATGGACCTTCCTTGATTCTATGTCAACATGTTGCCCGTCCCGAAGTCGACGCAACATCTCATTGTCTAACCTGAGACTGTTTAACCCTTAGATCGCCGTCCATGACGTGGTCTTCCAGGACTTCAAAATAGGCCCCTTGGGCGCAGGGTTTGCAATAGGGCCTTCCGTCAATAATCACCTCCCGGTTGTCACGCACGACCTGCCCGCAACGGCTGCAGGTGATCTTCTTTCTGGTCGGCCCGGGGAGTTCGAATTCACTTAACGACACGGTAACCTTCTGGATTCTAAAGAGAATAGTGTCAGGCATCCTTTTGTATCCCTCGATCTGCTGTGTCACCTTTTCCTTAAATTCAGGTGCGTACAGACGGACAAGCTTTCGGCTTTCCTCCGTCGATATAATCCTATAGGCCTGGCCGGTTTCAAGGTTGATAAAAGTAGCCGCCATTATGCCGTAATCTCGGTATTTAAGGGACCTCCTCCCCAGTTTGGCGCCCGTAACGTAAGCGACTGAATCTGCCGCACAACGATCCATCTCCACATAGACGATGAGTTTTTTGATCTGTTCCCTTTTCCAGGGATCATCCAGTCCTATAAGACGGCAACCCAGCATAGCCATCCTCACGCCGATCACCTGCCCCGCACAGAGATGACCATGGGCTTTTGCTGATCCGGCAAGCATATTTTCAAATGAATCCATAGGGATAATTCTCCTGGCACATATTGCATGATATAGGTTATTATAAGAAAAAAGTAAGTCCGGGTCTGATGATCCATGCTTATATTTTTTCTAACATAACACCTCTCATAAGTCAAACTTTTCCTCCTTTTTTACCAATCCATCCTCACCTTAATTCCCTTTTCATGTAGATATGTCTTTATCTCCCTAATGGAATACATCCCGTAATGAGTCATGGAGGCTATAAGGGCACCATCCGCACCCCCAGCAGCAAAGGCTTCATACAGATGTTCAGGGGTCCCTGCCCCGCCGGAGGCGATAACAGGTATGTCTACATTGGATGAAATCAAGCTGTTAACTTCCAATGCATAACCGTCTTTTGTGCCGTCCGCGTCAATGGAATTGAGACAGATCTCACCCGCTCCCAGGTTCTCTCCTCTCTTGGCCCACTCAAGCGCATCAGTACCCGTACAGGTCCTTCCGCCATTGATGACAACCTCATATCCGCTCGATATGGTCGGCGTTGGTGCGACCTTTCTTACATCCATGCCAAGCACGATGCACTGGCTTCCAAAGTAGCTCGCACCTTCGGAGATAATGTCGGGATTCCTTACCGCGGCCGAATTCACGCTCACCTTTTCAGCCCCTGCCAGCAGCACCTTGCGCATGTCATCCACACCCCTTATGCCTCCCCCTACAGAAAAAGGGATAAAGATCCTTTCAGCCACCCTTTTTACCGTATCGGTCATAATATCCCGTCCTTCACTCGACGCGGTGATATCATAGAAGACTATCTCATCAGCCCCTTCCTCATAATAATGTGCGGCCATCTCCACGGGGTCCCCGATATCGACGTTCCCTTTGAACTTTATGCCTTTCGTCAATACCCCTGCACGAACGTCAAGGCATGGTATAATCCTCTTACTCAGCATCTCCCGCTCCACCTACAAAAATTAGCCAGTATCTTTAGCCCCGGTCTGCTGCTCTTCTCGGGATGAAATTGCACAGCGGCAAGACTTCCTGAGACCAGAACCGAGGCAAACCAGATGCCATGATGTGTGTCTCCAAGGATCCTCTCGGGAAGGACCGGGGCAGGATAATAGGAATGGTCGAAATAGAATTCGCTATCAGCTTTCACCCCCTCGAAAAGAGGATGTTCTCTTTTCAATCTCACAGTATTCCAGCCCATATGGGGCACCTTTAATCTTTTCCCGCCGGCGTCTGTAAGGCCTTCGGGGAACCTGCGCACCTCTCCCCTGATCAAACCAAGGCAGGGGGTGTCATTCTCCTGACTCATTTCCATGATAATCTGTGCGCCAAGGCATATTCCGAGAATCGGTTTTTCACTGTAAAAGGCATCAGATATGGTCTTATCCATCCCGTTTATTTTCAGATCGGCCATGGCTTTCCCCGCCGCTCCTACTCCCGGGAAGATTACCCTCTCTGCCTCAATCACTTCTGAATAATCACTAGTAACAACGGAATCCTGACCCAGAAAATCCAGGGCCCTCTTTACGCTGGTGAGGTTACCAGCCTTATAATCTATTATTGCTATCATGATTCTTAACACATATCCTGATGTTTAAGGATCTTTTCTTGATTAGGTTACCCTCCGGAATAGTATCCCGCGGAGGATGAACTAATGAAGACGATACATAATCTGGAGATTTTATTTTTAGTATATCTGAGAAGTTTATGTTATACGAAACGTAAAATCAATCATGTTGATATATCCTCCTGTTTAACCGGAAATCGGATTGCAGTTGTTCTTGATTATAAGATCGATATAATATATAGATATTTTATTTTTATGAGATCTCTAAGATTATGGATTTATCCCCATGATATACAGTATATAGAACAGCAGAATGTACCGTTAACGTGATATTTGCTCAGGACATGGCGAGGTGTGGTAAGATGATAAAAAGGTATCTCCTATCTATAATCCTTTCCCTTTTTTCTGGTAGCCTATTCTTTACTGCTATACAACCTTGCGGGTTTGCCCAGGTAGGGACCGGCTTTGAACAATTGTCAAACATAAAGGAAAAAGAGAAGGGTGGAACCTCAGCACTCGGGACTCTAAATTTAGGCCCAGAAGATCAGAAATATTATAGATTTCTCAAGGATGAAGAAAAGCGGAGGCTTACCGAAGGCTTGCCCCTTGAGAAAAAGCTGGAAATTTTTGAAGGTCTCAGTGATGAAGACAGGTTATCCCTTTTTAAAAGCCTCACCTATAGTGAGATGATTATTCTCTTTAAAAACCTGAGTGACTCAACCAAGAAGGAAGTCTTTGAGTCTCTTACTGATGATGAAAAAAGTAATTTCTTCAGGGTCCTTGATGATGAGGAGAAATGTGATTTATTTGAGCTCCTTGATGATGAAGATAAAATCGGCTTCCTTGATATCCTCGATGATAACAAGAAGGAAAATCTGTTTAAGCTCCTTGACGATAAAGAGAAAAGGGTAGTTTTAGACATCCTAAACTATCCCGAAAAATTAAGGCTTATTAACAAACTTCCTAAAGAAGAAAGAATCAAATGGTTTATTGAATATCCTGAATTGAAAGAAATTGACATTTTAACTGAGGTCCCACCTGAAAAACCGGAGGCAATCGAAGAGGAAGTACCCCCTCTTTCCGATATCGAAAAGGTCTTATCAGGTGAGTTCCCCACAGATATTGACAGGACACTCCGTCAATTCGGCTATGATTTCTTTCAAAAAGGGCCTTCCGCATTTATCCCTGAGACAGTAGTACCTGTAGGGCCTGATTATATTATAGGCCCTAATGACAGATTTACCATCAATCTCTGGGGCAAGGCAGAGGAAACCTATCTGAGAACGGTCTCTCGTGATGGTACTGTAACCTTACCCCGTCTCGGAACCCTCGAGGTAGGCGGGCTTACTTTTTCGGAACTAAAAAGTTTTCTGCTTCAAAAGTTCAAGGAATACTATACTGATTTTGATATGAGTATAACCATGGACGCACTAAGGACCATCGAGGTCTTTATAATAGGGGAACTGGACACGCCCGGCACCTACTCTTTAAATGCCCTTTCCACAGGCATATCGGCTCTGTTTACATCAGGAGGGCCTAATAAAAGCGGCAGTCTAAGAAATATCAAGGTGCTGCGCAACAAAGATGTGGTTAAAACCATTGATCTATATGAATTTTTCATCAGGGGTACCAAGGCAAATGATATCCGGCTTCAACAAGGGTACACTGTTTTTATCCCTGTAATAGGTCCTGTTATAGGCATCGCCGGTCAGGTAAAGCGCCCGGCCATCTATGAAATGAAGGGAGAAGAGAGCGTCGGTGAAATCATCGAACTCGCAGGAGGTGTCTTGCCTACCGGGCATCTTCAACATGTTGTTGTGGAAAGGATAATAGGGCACGAAAGGAGGGTCATTAAAAGTTTCAATCTTGATCCGTCTTATGAAGAATCGGGCCTTAACCTGGAGACCCCGGTCCGAGACGGGGATGTAATCAAGGTCTACCCTGTATATGAGAGGATGGAACAGGTCGTCTATCTGGAGGGACATGTTAAATACCCCAGAGAGTTTGAATGGAAGCAGGGTATGAGACTGTCGGACATTATCTCCTCCTTTGACTGCTTGCGTCCCGAACCGTACCTCCCCCAGGCTGAGATTATCAGGCTGGTGCCGCCGGACCTCCATCCCGAGATCATAGAATTCGACCTGGGCGCTCTCCTGGAGGGAGATGAAGAGCAAAACCTGACCCTGCAGGATCAGGACCGGATAAACGTATACGGCATCTGGGAAAAAAGCGATATACCGGAGGTGACCATCACCGGGGCCTTGCGTAACCCCGGCACATATCGGGTGTACAAAGGCATGACCATAAAGGACCTGATATTTAGGGCAGGCAACCTGACAAACACCGCATATATGGAGAACGCTGAATTGACCAGAATTATTCAGGGGTCCACAGGCACGGATACAATTAAATTGACATTCTCGCCGGAGCGGGCCCTCGCGGGAGACACCGAGGATAACATCATATTGCAAAAAGATGATTATGTGCAAATCAGGGAAATACCAAAATATGCTCAGGCCCTTGCACGAAGGATGTCTTTGGAGGGTGAGTTCGTGTTTCCCGGTACATACTCGTTTTCAGAAGGAGAGAGGCTCTCCTCGGTCATCGAAAGGGCTGGAGGCCTGACTGAAGAGGCATATCCGAGTGGTGCCGTCTTCCTGCGCGATTCGGTCAAGGAGATACAGCGAGAACGACACAAAGAATATATAAGCAAACTGGAAGAGGATATCCTTACTTTAAGCACTTATGCCACGGAAACAGCCTTGGATGCCAGCCAGGCCGCTCTCCTCCAGCAGACCTTAAGCGCCAAAAAAGAACTGATACAAAAGTTAAAGGCCTCTGAACCGACCGGACGTATGGTCATCAGGATATCCGATATAATGTTAATGCCATCTTCAGACTATGATGTAGTACTCAAGCCGGGCGACAGGTTGATAGTGGGTAAAAAACCGGATTGCGTGAATGTCATGGGTGAGGTATATAACCCGAATGCCCTATTGGCCCAAAAGGGCAAAGATATCAGCCATTACCTAAGTCTTGTCGGAGGACCGACCGATAGCGCCGATAAGAAACAGCTTTACATTGTCAAGGCGGATGGCACTGTTATCAGCAAAAAGCAGGAAAAATTCGGTCTTTTCAACTGGGACATACTTAAGAACAGATGGACCTGGGGCTCTTTTAATTCTATTGAACCGGACCCGGGAGACACCATCATTGTCCCCAAGAAGATTGAAAAGATTGACTGGTTAAAATATGCAAAGGATGTGACCGGGATCCTATATGAGATAGCGGTTTCGGCAGGGGTACTTCATGAGATTTTTACTGAATAGCATTCGTTTTAAGTCTCTCTGATAGGTATGTGTACCTTTGCATTATCCGGTCATTCTTTATACCCACGGCAAGTGCTTTTTTGCTGCCAACAATGACAACAAGCTTCTTGCCTCTTGTGACTGCGGTGTATATAAGATTTCTCTGTAGCATGACATAATGCTGGCTGAGAATAGGCACCACCACGGCTTGATATTCACTGCCTTGTGACTTGTGAACGGATATGGCATAGGCCAGTATAATCTCATCCAGCTCGGAATAGTCATATAGCACAGGCAGATTATCGAAATTTACAGTCAGCTGCTGATTCTCGGGATCGATTTTTGTGATCCTTCCGATATCTCCGTTAAATATCTCTTTTTCATAGTTGTTTCTCACCTGCATGACTTTGTCATGGAGTTTAAAAATCCTGTCTCCCCTTGTTATTATTGCCCTGGAAGGATTCAAATCCTCCTGCAGAACCGCGTTTAGATTCCCGGTCCCCACAATACCCTTATGCATGGGAGAAAGAACTTGAATGCCATCGACAGGGTCCAGACCGAAACGACGGGTTATACGATTGCTCACCAGTTCTCTTATGATCTCCAGGACCTGCGCCGGGTCCTCCTGTTCTATAAAGTAGAAATCCTCGGGATCTCCCTCGTGCCTAATAATACCGGGCATCAGACCGTTTTTTATCCTATGGGCGTTGACAATGATCCTGCTCTCTCCTGCCTGCCGAAAGATTTCGTTAAGTTCCACGACCGGCACCGAGCCCGAATCAATAATATCCTTAAGGATATTGCCGGCGCCAACAGAGGGTAACTGATTTGCGTCTCCTACCATTATCAATGTCGCCTTTTCAGGAACGGCCAGCAGAAGATAATGCATGAGTAAAACATCTACCATGGATAACTCATCCAGGATTAGGACATCAACTTCCAGGGGCCTGTTCTCATTTCTTTGAAAACCTCCCTTCTGATAACTGAATTCCAGCATTCTGTGTATGGTCTTCGCAGGATAACCGGTCGCCTCACTCATGCGTTTCGATGCGCGACCTGTAGGCGCTGCCAGCATTATTCGGACGCCGGATTTCTCGTATATCTTAATGACAGCCTTAATAATAGTTGTTTTGCCCGTACCGGGACCTCCGGTGATCACCATAACCTTATCGGAAATAGCCATCTTTATTGCTTCAATCTGTTTGTGCGCCAGGCTGAGTTTTATCTCTTTCTGTACCCATTGAATCACATTATCCACTTGTACAGGGCGGATATTTTTACGCGCTGAAAGAATATGGGAAAGGTTTTCGGCTACACCTGTCTCGCACACATGAGAACCTTTGAGGTAAACGGCCTTTCTGTTGGGCATAAATCGGTTAAGATCCTCGTTTAGATCTTCCACCACAAGCTTTTTTTGATTCACAACCGTGCCAAAGGCCTCCATGACTATATCCCTATCTGCTTGAAGGACATCCTGGCACCTTTCAAACAAGAGATCATATGGATAGTAAACGTGGCCTTCTTCTGAGATCTGGTACATAACATGCATGATTCCGGCTTCCACCCTTAATGGAGAAGCCTTGTCAAAACCCAGCTTCTCGGCTATTTTGTCAGCAGTGCTAAATCCTATACCGAATATGTCCATGGCAAGTCTGTAAGGGTTCCTTTTCACGATGGATATGGAATTCCCTCCGTATTGCCGGAATATCTTAGCCGCATACCCGGAGCCGACACCATGGGCCTGGAGAAATATCATCACATCCCTTATCTCTCGTTGATCTGCCCACCCCTTTTTGATCATTTCCACCCGCCTGGGCCCCAATCCATCTACCTGGGCAAGCACCTCGGGCTGTTGCTCAATAACCTCCAGTGTCTTTTCTCCGAACTCCTTTACTATCCGTGCGGCCATCACGGAACCAATCCCCTTGATAAGCCCTGAAGCCAGGTATTTCTCTATGCCAGGAACAGTGGCAGGAACTTTGACACTGTGGCTCTCTACCCTGAACTGACGTCCGAATCGGGGGTGATTAACCCAGGCGCCCTTTACCAGCAGGATCTCACCGGGTGTGGGTGCTAATATGTTCCCAACTATGGTAACCGGTTCCCGATGACCAGGAACTTTTATGGTCGCGACCGTGTATCCCGTCTCCTCGTTGGAATAGGTCACCTTTTCAATCTGCCCTTCAAGCTCGGTCTGGGAATCTGTATCCGCCATAGTGTTTTGACTGTTTGCCCTTATATAATATATGAAGAAGATAACCAATAACGCACTTTACGGGACACGGTTATAAGACTATCGGCACCCAGCAAGAATCACAACCTGTAAGGTAGGCACCATTTAACGTTAGCCCTTCAATCTATATAATCATATACCAGGATTTCAGCACCTTTTTCAATGGTCTTGATTAATTACCTGCCACAGGCGGGTCTATGTGGCTTAAGAAAAATATCTTGTCTTGAAAAAGACAAGATATCCGCATAAAATAAGCAACGCTTGATCCCTCGACACCTTGGACCCTTGAATCCTATATATAGATGTCGTCTTGAAAAGGACCCCCGTGACCTCCGATAAAGTTGGAGATACGGAACGAAGAAAAGGCACAACCCTTCGACGTTGCTCAGGGCCGTGAGCTTGTCGAACGGCCCTTCGGTCACGCCCATTCATAGAGATAAAAAAGGACTCAACCTTGATCCGGTTAAGCCCTTGTCTTTACTGGTGGGCCTGGAGTGACTCGAACACTCGACCAATTGATTAAGAGTCAACTGCTCTACCAGCTGAGCTACAGGCCCAATATTAAAGCTATCAGCGGTCAGCGTTCAGCAGTCAGCCTTTTTAATGTCTTAATCTGATAGCTGAATGCTGAAAGCTCCATCCAGAAGCCTTTGCTGGATGGATACTGATCAAAAGCGCGCCCGGCAGGACTCGAACCTGCGACCTACGGGTTCGAAGCCCGGCGCTCTATCCATCTGAGCTACGGGCGCAATTGATAGGTTGGGGTCTATCAAGTATCTAGCAGGTTGTCAATTTTAATTAACACTCATCTCCGAATTAAATGGTCAGTGATCAATAAGGGTTATACTAGTTCAGGATTCAGGGATTCGAGTAAAAGACCTTACAATCCAATATTAGGATATTCAATATTAGACTTTATTACATGTGAGCTGTATGCTGTGAGCTATGACCTTATTCACTCCTCGTTCCCTCAGCCATCGACTTGTATGCCTCATATCTCTCTTTCATGTCTTTCTGCGCCTTCTGAAAGAGCCTTTCCGCGTTTTCCGGGAATGTCCTTGTCAGACTGGAATAACGTACCTCACCCATCAAGAATTCCTTAAAGTCGCCCTTAGGTTCTTTGGAATCCAGGATAAAGGGATTCTTTCCCTCCTCCTTAAGCATGGGATTATATCGGTATAGAGTCCAGTACCCTCTTTCAACGGCCTTTTTGGCCTCTTCCTGGCTTAAACTCATGTCAATCCCGTGATTGATACACGGACAATAAGCTATGATAATTGAAGGGCCTTGGTATGATTCAGCCTCTACCAGGGCCTTTATGAGCTGGTTTTTGTCAGCGCCCATGGCCACCGAGGCCACATACACATAGCCGTAAGTCATCGCCATCCTTCCCAGGTCTTTCTTGGTGGTCCCTTTTCCTCCGGCCGCAAATTTGGCCACGGCGCCGGTGGGAGTGGATTTTGATGCCTGGCCCCCGGTATTAGAATAGACCTCTGTGTCCAGAATAAGAATATTTATATCATGACCCATGGCGATAACATGGTCAAGACCTCCATAACCGATATCATAGGCCCAACCATCTCCCCCTATCACCCATATGGATTTCTTGGTGAGATAGTCGCTTCTATCCATAATATCCAGGA
>CAYUYB010000024.1:5710-15942 GCA_964449025.1 uncultured Desulfobacteraceae bacterium | reverse complement strand
ACTTTGTCGAACTGACCCGGCACGCGGACGACCTCAGCTACTGCAGCCCCTCGGATTACGTGCTGATCAACGATAACATGTTTATCTATGACCGAACTGAATGCGAATTTTCCGGTATCTTCACGCTGTTTGTCGCGGATCTGTTTACGGAAACGCAGGCGGGGGTGCGTCTTGGTTTCAATGAGAAGGATGAACTGGAATACTACATGTTCCGGGGAAGCGGCAGGGTTGTCGGCCAGCTGGCATACCTGGAGCCTTTCGACGATCACGGCACCCAACCCATGGTTGTCCAATTTGAATCTGACCCGCAATCTCCGGGAAAAGGTCAAAGATTGGTCTATCGTCCCATAAGGGATTTTCAGTATATGACTGATGAAGAGGTCCATCAGGCCGCTTTGAAAAACACCTCATCATTCGTCAGCAGGACCGACGGCCCTGAGATGATGGCAGGATACAATATGCCCTTCACCGATATGCTGGTCGGCAAGGAATTCACCCTTCGCTACGACAACGGCGGGCCGGTAAGGCATTATAGAATCACAGAGAAGTATAGACTCAAATATAAGGAAGACGGTGAAACCGAATGGCATGAGGAAGACTACCGTGCCTATGAGGCTGACGAAAAGCTGATATGGTTCAGCCACATGCTGACCGACAGCAAGCCCCGCGCGAGCGTACAGGTCGCCCTGGACCTTATAAACGGTCTTACCACCTGTATACATTCCCAGATGGGGACGAAATATTTCGGAAACGAGACATCCTACTACGCCATATTCGGTGTGGCTGAAATGGAAGGGCTGAATCCTCCACAGTACGTGCGCCATGAATTCACCGATGAACTCGTGGGCCATGCCTTTTCGTGGACCTATACCGACCAGATGAGCTCCATGCATCTTTACACCACACCTCATTCCCATTCGTGGACGATATTCACGGAAAACCAGACCTTGGGAGCGCAGTGGTGCGCTCCCTGTATCTATGTCAAGGTCCGCGAAGGCGTCCACATATTGGCCGTAAATGAAGAAGCCTGCAACGGCAACGAGATGTGCATTATGATTAACACCAAGATAGTACATGACTGCGGTTTCAGTTTTTCAGGCGGATCCGGCGGAGTAAGCCTTCGTCTTGTCGGGGCAATCGGTCGCCATATTGGACAATATAATGTAAAGGAATATTTCGGTTCGAAGGTAAAAAGGAAAGGAGTGTAAAATGGACACCCCTAAAGCCATGTCAAATGCGAATAACATTCCGAAGCAACCGGACACCGGGCGCCGGTCGTTTATGTGGAAGATAGGTGCCGCCGTGTCCGCGGTATTAGCTACTGCTGTTCCGGGCATGTCGAAACTTAGGATCAATCGGGAGGAAGGTCTAAAGGCCCGGGTTGATCAGCTGTCTAATAAGCTGGGGATTATCGAAGATGAGAACGCGATCCGCAGGCTGCATCAGACCTATGAAAACTTGCTCAATAATGGCAGGTACAAAGAAGTGGTGAACCTGTTTACTGAAGACGGAGAGGCGGTATTTAACGGCGGGGTTTTTGAGGGCAAGAAACGGGGCCTCTCCCGTCTTTATCAAGATTTTTTCAGGCAGGGTTTTACCGGGAAAAAGATTGAACCGGCACCGGGTTTCCAGTTAAAGACCGGCCAACAGCAGGATATAGTGGAGGTAGCGACTGACCGTGGGTCAGCAAGGGCCCGATTTACCTATTCCATGCAAGTAGGGGCTCCTATAATCTCGGATTCGCAATTGGTGAAAATGGCGCGTCTTCACGGCGAGGGAATCGTGAAATGGTGGGAAGGCGGTATTTATGAAATATCGTATGTGAAGGATGCGAAACACGGCGACTGGAAAATAAAAAGACTTGAACATCGGGTATTGTCAAAAGCCTACTATAGACCCGGTGTATCCTATGCCAGGCCAATCTCCGTCCCATTATTCTCAAAGGCATATCCTGAGGACCCTGCAGGCCCGGACGGTCTAATCACAACGGCACAGGAACCTCGTAGGGCATAATTTTGTAGAATCAGACTTTGTTTGACATGAAAGAGTATTTTCTCTATACTCCCGGTATCAAAAAGGGTTTTTATCATCTATTTTCATTTCTCATGAATTTTTCCAGGAGGTGAATCAATGAATATCCCAATGCATCGATTCAAGTACACAAAACTCACAAAAGGACAGGTCGAAAAAAAACTCAAAGCCGCTGAGGACGGTCCGAGATGCGTATCCGAATTCTCGGAGGTTCTTACCGGCAAGTCCCTCAAAATCGTGACCAAAGACGGTCCTGTTTTGAACTACAGCTTCAAAGACAAAAACAGGCTGACCATTTCCGAAAACGGGGGAGCAAATGTCTCAGCGGGTTACGGCGTACTAACCCTTAAACAGATGGTCTTTTTCTCCCACATGATTCCTAGGACCCAGAAGGGGTACAATGTCTTTGTCGATCTTGATACGAATCTTGTCACGGTATTTGAAGTATGGTTGTCCAGTGGCAGAAAAGAAACGGGTATGGGCGGCGCAGAATTCGAGATAGACAACAGGGAAGTCCAGCGCCAGATATATTTCGGCTATGTTGAGGTTGAAGGTCAGGAACCGCCTGAAAAACTGCATCATCTGACGAACAGGGTCGAAGGCAAAGGCATGCACTGGAAACAGGATACAGGGGTCGAAACCCTGGAATTCTATGCTTCCGTTATTTCCACCAACTTCGTTGAACTTAGCCGGCACGCGGACGACCTTAGCTACTGTAGCCCATCCGACTATATACTGGTAAATGACAATATGTTTATCTATGACAGGACAGAATGTGAATTTTCCGGTATCATGACCATGTATGCCGTGGACCTTTTCACCGAAACCCAGGTAGGCATGCGGCTCGGTTTCAACGAAAAGGACGAACTGGAATACTATGTGTTTCGGGGAACGGGGAAACTCCTCGGCCATCTGACCTCACTGGCGCCTTTCGACGAGCACGGCGAGACGATTAATGTTGGTATGGGTCCCCAGGCCCAGCCTACTCCGAAGGGCCAGAGAACCGCGTACCGTCCGGCGAGGTCGTTTGTCAACATGACTGAAGAAGAAGTGCTTAAGGCCGCTGAAAAAAGCACCGTTACTTTCGCCAGTGACCCTGATGCGCCTCAGGCTCAGGCCGGCATGATGGGAGGCAACCTCCTGCCTTACAGCGATCTGCTGGTGGGTAAAGAGTTCACTCTCCGCTACGATAACGACGGCCCGGTCTGGAATTACAAGGTCCTTGACATGTATAATCTACAGTGGCTCGAAGAGGGTGAAACGCAATGGCATAAAGAAACCTATCGGGCCTTTGAAGCTGATGAAAAATTGGTGTTTTTCGCCCACATGCATAGCGGAAGCAGACCACGTGTAAGCGTTAAGATCGCCCTGGATCTGATTAACGGGCTTACCACATGCATATACTCAAAGTTGGGTACGGAGTATTACGGGAATGAGGTTTCCTATAGAGCCATTTTCGGCATAGCCGAGATGGAAGGGCTTGAGGCCCCGAAGTATATGCGCCATGAATTCACGGATGAACTGGCGGGGCGTGCTTTTACAAGATCTTACTCGGATAATATGACTTCCATGCATCTCTACACAACGCCCCATTCCTCCGCATGGACCATTTATATGGCGGACCAGACCCTTGGGATGCAATGGTGCGCCCCGGCCATTTATGTGAAGCTCCGGGACGGCGTTTATATCTTTGATTTAGTGGAGGAAGCCTGCAATGGCGCAGAGACCTGCATAATAGAAAACGACAAGATCATGCGTGCCAGCGGTTTCGGGTTTTCCGGCGGCCAAAATGGAGTTACTCTTAATGAAATTGGAGCTATCGCGCGGGACGTCGGACGCTATGATGTGAAGGAATTTTTTGGACCAAAGGCAGAATTAAAAGGAGCGTAAAATGGACATCCTAAAATCGATATCAAAATCCGGCGACAGCCCAAAGCAGCTTGACACAGGGCGCCGGTCGTTTATATGGAAAATAGGCGCGGTCATGTCTGCAGTATTGGGTTCTGGTGTTGCCGTTATGTCAAGACCCGGGGTCGTTCATGGTGCGGATTTGAAGGCGCAGGTTGATGGGCTTTCCAATCAGCTGAAGATCCATGAAGACATGAACGCGATCCGCGCATTGCACCAGACTTATGAGCACTATCTGGATCGAGGGATGTACGAAGAAGTCGTCGACCTTTTCACGAATTATGGAGAGGTTCTTTACAATGGAGGGTTATTCGCAGGTAAAGAACGGGGTGTGCGTCGCCTGTATTGCGGTCACTTCCGCGCCGGTTTGACTGGGAAAAAGGTCGAGCCGGCGACCGGCTTCGAGTTAGACCCCGCCTTGTTGCGGGATACAGTGGAAGTGGAGCCTGACCGCAGGTCGGCCCGGGCTCGATTTCCTTATTCCCTGAGGGTAGGTGTTCCCATAATCTCGGATTCGCAACTAGTGGAAATGGCTCGCCTTCAAGGGCAGGGCATCATAAGATGGTGGGAAGGCGGGATCTATGAAGTGTCCTATGTGAAGGAAGGCGGGTGTTGGAAAATCAGGCGGCTTGAGTATCGGTCAATATCGAAGGCCAGCTACGCTCCCGGACGGTCCTATGCCAAGCCGATCCATGTTACGTCTTTCTCTAAAAAATATCCGTCAGATCCGACCGGGCCGGACAAAATTATCACATAGGCGCCGAGGCGCTCGCCTTATAAGGATGTGATTTTTTACTAAGTTTGGAGGATCGGGACTTTATTTATGTTGAGGAATAACATGATCTGTTCGATAGGGAGGTGATTGAATGTCAGCAGCATTGGTGATCGCGATCGCGTATTTTCTTATATTGAGTGTCGGCGTCAGTTTTTTTCTAAGAAAAAAAGTAAAGTCAGGAAGTGACCTAGTAACCGGCAGCAGTACAGTGGCCTGGCCCTTGGTCATGGCGGGTTTTGTGCTTGCCCCTCTGGGAAGCGGACATACCCTTAACCTGTGGGAAGCTCAGGCCGGATTGGGGGCCTCGGTATTATGGTGGGGAATGATAGCCGGCGGTATATTTGTGCCCTTCTTTCTGCTCTGGTTTGGGCCCTGGTTCCGCCGGCTGAATGTTCAGACCTTTCCGGAGGGGATGGGCAAGATATTCGGCGAAAGTATCGGTTGGCTGATAGCCGCTGTTTTCCCCGCTCAATTAATGGGTATCTGCATCGCCGAGGTACTGGCTACTGCTTCGGCTTTTTATGCATTGGGGGGCGGGGGCGAGATATCTGTTTTAAAAAACTGTATTTACCTGGCGGTAGGTTTTACAATTATATATATTATTGTCGCCGGTCTTATGCAGGCGGCGTGGATGAATTTAATTAACGCTGTGGTGCTGATTTTGGGTTCTTTTGCGGCTGTTTTTGCGGTCGGTTTTTGGCTGGCAGGTCGCGGGGGCTGGGAATCCGTGTCCAGTGTTTACGCGAACGAGGGCATGGCCTGGAAAACCACCATTTGGCATTTTTCTCCCGATGTTATTTTAGGCTTTATTTTCCCATGCCTGTTTCTTCTGGTATTCATGTGCAGCGCCTCTCAGGCACAGTATCAACCCATGTTGCTGGCAAAATCCGAGTCGGATATCCGGCGCGGTGTTTTTCTTGCCTCCTTTATCAACAGCATGGTTACATACCCCTGGGTTATCCTGGGGCTGGTCGGTATGTCTATTCCCGCGATCGCCGTCACAGGTGCCAAATTATGTGTGCCAAAACTGGCATTAACGGCCCTCCCTCAATGGATGGTCGGTATCTTAATGATATCACTTTTAGCGGCGACGCTTTCCACCACTGCGCAGCTTATCCTGGCCTCAACCCATATGATTGTCCATGACATCTTCAAGAAGGCCGTTAATCCCGGGATGAGTGATAAAACATTCCTTATACTTACCAGAGTTATGATTTTCGTTATCGCCCTGATAGTGCTTATTCCAGCTCTAAGAGTCTTGGATCAGGACATTATGTCTATTTTCTTTTGGACATTTTCCTTTGGGATACCGGTATTCGGCGTCTACTTAATCGGAATGCTGTGGAAGGTTAACAAGGTTGCCGCGTGGGTTACCATGCTGGCGGGTTACGCGGCGAATTTCCTGTGGACTTTTGCCCCTGACCTGATCTGGTTGCCAGGGCGGATAAAATCAAGCGTCTACGCATCAATTTTTGCCACGGTTCTGTTTGGTATCGTCCTGAACCTTATCTTGCGCGGAGAGCCGGGTTATCTGCGCCAGATGAAAGGGGCTGTACAAAAAGAGGGTGTAACTGTCTAAACCGAAAATAATTATTTTCGAAAGGGGAGACAAAAAATGGCATGGCCATGGAAGATCTTAATATTTCAGATTTGTGTGACAATGGGACTGGCCCTGGTATTCTATATTATCTGGAGACTGGCACATCCCGGACAAAAATGGTAGGCCCGCAAAGAGAATAAAGGAGGAAAATTATGCCGTCTGCATTAGGTAGTTCGATTGCTGCGTATTTGTGCGGAATTATGCTGGTCCTTGGCCTTGTCATCGTGATAGGTCTGATCAGGCAACGGGGACATAAAAACAGACAATAAAGTGAGGATTGTTCTGTCGGAATTGTCTTGCGGATTCCGAATTTTCCATGTGATCGATTTTTATTGAAGATGTTTCTCCATGGAAGGGTTTATGTGGGGGATATCATAAGCGCGGATAGAATAATGGGGGCACTAAAATGAATACGAAAAGATTGTTTGCCGCAGTCACGGTAATCGCGTCCATTGCCATATTGGGAATTTCAGCTCAAGTATTCGGGAGTCAGGATTCCGAATGCGACCGGGAGTGCCTTGTGCATATCATGAAGCAGTATCTGGCGGCTCTGGTCGACCACGAGCCGGCAGCAGTACCGTTTGCCCATGAAGTAAAATTCGTGGAGAACACGGCAAATATTCCCGTGGGAAAAGGTTTGTGGGTAACCGCGTCAGGCGGTCCCACGGAATTTCAGATCTACGCAGCCGATCCGGTAGCGCAGCAGGTAGCCTGTCTCGTGATGATGAAAGAGGTCGATGACGATGTCCTTCTTGGCGTGCGTCTCAAATTGGAAGATCTTAAGATACGGGAGGCCGAACACCATGTGATACGAGATCTCGCTTCGGGCGCTTTTGGGAAGATGGGCTTAAACAACCTGCAAAAACCTCGTCCGGGGCTGCTTGAAGATGTGCCGCCGGCCCAGCGGGTACCTCGGTGGCAGTTATTGAAGATGGGAAGGACTTATTATGAAGCGCTCACAAAAGAGGACGGCACGCTCGCACCCTTTGCCAAAGAGTGTGAACGCCACGAAAACGGCATGAGAACGGCCGGAGGCCCACCTCCGAAACCCCCGTCTGGATCGGATGCCGAAATCGATCCTGAGATGAAAGAACTTCTGGAGGCCATGGCCTCGTCGGCGCCGGTGGAAAACACGTGTGAAACGCAGATTAGCACCGGCGCTTTTGCATATATTACAGATATCCTGGACCGTCGCGTACTTATTGCCGATGAGCAGAAGGGACTGGCCGTTGGATTTTCGATGTTCTATCATGACAGCAGTCTCAAAGAATTTCCTTACAGGAAGCCCTCGGGAGAAACCGAGATACGTCCGGCGTGGCAGGGCACTTTTAACCTTCCCGCGATGCACATCTTCAAGATTAAAAATGGCAAGATTTATGAAATCGAAGCAACCGGTTTTACGGTGCCTTACGGAACCAAATCCAGCTGGGAATAGTATCAGCGATGCGTTGACGATTATTTTGAGAGATTTGAACAGTTAGGCTAGGACCGTTTCGCCTAATTATAAAATTTAACTATATAATTCATTTCATTTTGGAGGACTAATCTATGGAAATCAGGATCAATACCTTTGGACCGAATTCTTTATCCACAAGGACATTTTATAGCGATGAAAAGGGGTTTGAGGTTGCTTCCGTAATCGTAATGGGGAAAAGCGATGCCGTTTTGCTTGATGCCCAGTGGACACTCTCAAACGCCCACCGGGTCATCGCGGAAATAGCCGAAACCGGCAAAGAATTAAAAACGATTTATTTGACTCATGCTCACCCGGATCATTATTTCGGCGCAGGGGTTATCGCGGAGGCTTTCCCTTCTGCCGAGTGCGTCGCGCTCCCTTCGGTAGCTGGCATGATAAATCGTCAATTCTTTGGAAAACTGGATCATTGGGAAAAGGTTATCGGGCCATCCAATGTCTGTCGAAAAACGGTAAATATTACACCTCTCAGCGATAACTACTTTGAGTTGGAGGGAGAGCGGATAGAGATTATCCCGGATGTCATGGGTGATATGAAATACAATACAGTGGTGTGGATACCTTCCATAAACACCCTTTATGGCAGCGATGTCCTGTTTAACCAGGCTCACCCCTTTACATGCGAGGTTACGCCCGAAGAGCGTTTGCAATGGATCCGAGATATTGAGCGGCTGGAAAAGATGGACGCAGAGGTTATTATTCCGGGCCATCAGAAGCCAGGTATGCCTTTTGACACGTCTTCATATACCTTTACTAAAGATTATCTGGTCGCTACCGAAGAGGTAATAGCTGCAACCAAAGATGAAGGCAATTTTTATTACGCGATGGTCCAGCGTTTCCCTGAAGCCAATCTCTTTATCAGTAATGAAATGAACGCTGGAGTTTTCAAAGGCGGCAAGGATTGGAACTGGAGAGAAGACTAAAGCACTAAAAAGTGAGCTTTTGTTTAATCCTCGATGGCTGTAAGAGGAGAGCCCAACTCCTGCCAACGAGGCGCACCTCTGGCTAGAACCTTTATCTAATTGCTGTTATAACTCAGATCCCATAACTCCGATGCCAGACCCGCGCTGTTTTTATCGTTCGGTCAACTGCAATAAATAATAATCCATAAATCCACCTCTTTGACAATGCATTGGAGAATTATGGGAGGAGCAAGATTGTGAAAACAATTATCACGGGCGCATCGGGTAGCTACGGCAGGCGTGCCGCAGAGCTTTTATTAAAAAAGATTCCAGCTTCGGGACTTATACTGACAAGTCGTAGACCGGATAAACTCGCGCCTTTTGCTGAACAGGGTGCAGCAGTGCGTTACAGTGATTTTGATAGGCCCGAAAGCCTCCCCGACGCCTTTGAAGGTGGAGAGCGTATGCTGATGATTAGCACCCGGCAAGTCGGTCGCCGGGCAGGCCAGCACGGTGCCGCCATAGATGCCGCTAAAAAGGTTGGTGTAAGGCACATCGTCTATACATCCTTTGTGGGTATAGACACCGACAATCCAGCCTTAGTCGTAAAGGATCATTTACAGACCGAGGAATTGTTAAAGAATTCGGGACTCGATTATACATTGCTCCGGGATAGTCTATATGCCGAGTCATTGGTCACGCTGGCCGCGGTTAGGTGCGCAGAGGAGGGGAAATGGATTTCTGCTTCTGCGGAAGGAAAGATCGCCCTTGTTGCTCATGATGATTGTGTGCAATGCGGGGTCGCCGTACTTTCAAGTGATGGACATGAAAACACTATTTATCATATTACGGGTCCAAAACTTCTGTCTTTTCGCGACATGGCGGAGATGACCGCGAAGATCAGCGGCCGCTCAGTAGAATATCTGGTCGTTAGTGAAGAAGAGAGATATGGGTATTTTGATTCCATCGGTATACCGAGGGATTATATCGAGGGGATGAATATCGAGAAGTCAGGGAAATCTCCGAGCAGTGATATGGTATCCTTTGAGATGGCGATGCGTGAGGGTTTTTTTGCCGTGATTGGCGATGATGTAAATAGGTTACTGGGCCGGGAACCTAGAGATGTGTGGGATATTTTCTTGGAGCACAAGGGATTATTCAATTTTGACTAACCCCAATGGGGGTTGTCTTTTTCTTTATAAAGAATCGCTTTTATCCGGAATCTATAGTTACCGGACATCATATCCGGCGGGGCTTTATGCGGAAAATTATGGAGGCGGCTTATCAATGAAAGAAAAGACTTCATGATCAAAATCACTGGAAAGGAAATGCCATGGATGCTAGTTCTCTTTTTGCAAAGAATCTGAAGAATATCGAGTTCGATGACCTGCCTCAAAAAGTGGTTGATGAAACGAAGAAACAAATCCTTGATTTATTGGGAGTGGCCATTGGGGGTTATTCTCAGCGCGGCGCTAAAGAGTTACGCGAGCTTGTTCTGGAATGGGGCGGGAAAGAGGAGAGTTCTATAATGGGAACATCGGT
>CAYUYB010000024.1:0-5700 GCA_964449025.1 uncultured Desulfobacteraceae bacterium | reverse complement strand
ATCGGTAAGGGTCCCCGCACCTAATGCGGCCCACGCGAATGCCACAATGGCGCATTCTCTGGACTATGATGATGTGCATGAAAAAGCAGTAATGCATTCAGGCGTTGGTATAATTCCCACATGCTTGGCTATGGCTGAGTTGAAGGGCGGTTTTTCAGGCAAAGACCTGATAACTGCAGTCGCACTTGGGGTTGATATGATGTGCAGGTTGGCGTTAGCTACAACTCCAGGTAAGAGTCCGATAGAATTGGGCTGGCACCTTACGACGTTGTTTGGCTTTCTGGGTGCAGCGGGGACTGCCGCAAGGATTCTTGGATTGGATGAAGAGGGTATCGTAAACGCGATGGGTATTGCCTATCATCAGAGTTGCGGGAATAGTCAGACTGTTAGAGACGGAGCTTTAAGCAAAAGGCTAGGCCCCGGATTTGCTGTTAAAGGCGGAATTACAGCCGCGTTACTGGCTGAAAAGGGCGTAACCGGAGCTCATAATTCCCTCGAAGGGGATTACGGGCTCTATAATCTTTATATACGCGGTGATTATGGCCCGGATATCTTAAGAAAGGATCTCGGTAAACGGTTCGAGGGCATGAATGTTACCATAAAACCATATCCCTGCTGCAGGGGCATTCATCCTGCCATTGATGCGGCCTTGGCATTAAAGAACGAGTATAAAATAGAAAAAGAGGACGTAAAGGAAATTATAATACAGGTTACAGATGCTCATTATTCTCTATTATGTTCGCCCGAGGATGCGAAATGCAATCCGCGAAATCCTGTTGACGCGCAGTTCAGTATTCCATGGGGGGTGGCTACAGCAATTGCAAATGGTAGGGTAACGCTTGATGACTACACAGAATCCGCCATTAGAAGCGATGTTATAAGAGACATCACCAAGAAGATGCGTATTGAAAAGGATAATGGCCTTAGAAGGCCTGATAAGATGGAGCCGACAAGGGTCGAAATAAAGACATCAGAAGGTAAACACTATTCAGAAGTAGTGGAACATCCTCTTGGAAGTCTTGAAAGACCGATGACTTTTGAAGACTGTTCCAGAAAATTCAGGAATTGCGCAAAGCGATTAGGCGACGAAAAGATGGATAAAGTGATTGAAATGGTGAGAAGGCTTGATAAATTGTCAGATATCGGGGAGCTTTTTCCATTATTGAATTTTGATTAATTTATGGACCATCTACGAATTAGTTAACCCTCCCTAGTGGTAAGGAGGGCGGGTTGATCGATGATCAGGATTCAAGGGGCCTGGGAGTCAAGTAACTCGAAGAACCATAAATGAATTGTGATTATAGTTTTCCGATAAGAAGGAAAGATAATGAATTTCGATCAAATTCGCGCAAAAGCTGAATCCGGAAGCGGTTATTTGAAAGACGGTGATTATGCCAAGGTGTTTATTGCGACTCGGACCGATAATCCGGCTGGCCAAGGGATTGCGGATATCTTTCAAGAGAGTATTAAAGAAAGGCATTTAGATGTAAAAATCATCACCGCTGGGTCTTTCGGTTATTATGATATTGAGCCCATAATATTGATTAAGAAATCCGGCAATCCATATATTTTATATAAGAACGCTGATCCAAAGATAGTCCCGGAGTTGATTGATGATTATCTAGTTAAGGATAACCCACGTCCAAATTTGGCTTTTTGTAGTATTGGTCCGGACAGGATTGCGAATATTCCTTCTTTGTGTGACCTACCTTTATTCAATCTAGAGAATCGTATAGTCCTTCGAAATTGCGGGTATTTAGACCCCGGAAATATCGATCATTATATATTACGCGGAGGATATACGGGACTTTCTAATGCCCTGAAGATGAATAGCTCGGATGTGATTGAAAAAATAGAAGAGGCCGGTTTGAGGGGAAGAGGAGGCGCCGGCTACCCGACTGCTAATAAATGGCGGGCATGTTTTGAGGTCAAAGATGAAGAAAAATACGTAATCTGTAATGCAGCTGATTCAGACCCCGGGGCATTCACAGCAAGATTGCTTCTGACGAGCGATCCGTATTCTGTTTTGGAAGGCATGTTAATATGCGCTTATACTATACGCAGTTCCAAATGCATCCTTTTTGTTGATTCTGAATATGAACAGGCGATAAAAATGATCAATACAGCGTCTGTTCAAATGAAAGAGTACGGCTTGCTCGGGAAAAATATCCTGGATTCAAATTTTGATTGTGAAATAGAAATCAGGGAAGCACGGATTTCCCTTGTATCTGGCGAAGAAACGGCATTACTGCGTTCTCTGGAAGGCAAACAGGCAATGCCATATCTGCGACCTCCTTATCCCGAAACAGAAGGTCTATTCGGGAAACCAACGATAATCAATAATATTGAGACTTTTGCCAATATAACAGCAGTATTTCAATATGGTCCTGGAAAGATATCCGGCATCGGAACGGGAAGCAGCAAGGGTACGAAAATCATCTCATTATCCGGCAATGGATCGAGAAAATATACTGTCGAAATTCCTTTCGGGACCAGCCTTAGTGCTATTGTTGAACGACTGGCAGCCATTGCCGATGTGGGTAATATTAAAGCAGTTCAATTCGGAGGTCCAACAGGCTCTTATTTTCCCGCCTATGATCTGGATATTGATATTGATTATGAAACGATCAAAGAAAGATCCGTGATAGGATCAGGGGCTCTCGACCTGATAGATGATACAATGTGCGCTGTTGAAATGGCAATGAAGAAGATATCATATCTGCATGAGCAGTCATGCGGGAAATGCGTATTTTGCAGAGAAGGTACTTTCCAGATGTCAGACATCCTGGAAGACATCTCCAAAGGAAATGGAGTACCTCAAGACATTGATATACTGAATGAGATAGGAGAGCAAATGAAAACCGGTTGTATATGCGATTTGGGACGTACAGCCCCAAATCCGGTACTCAGCAGTATAGAATTATTTCGCGATGAGTACGATTTTCATATCAAAGAAAAGAGATGTCCTGTCAAAACAGGCACAAAGAAAGCATAGGCGGAGTATTGTTTGGGCACAATTAGACTTAATATAGACGGTCAGGATATTGAAATTCAGGAAGGGAGAAGTGTTCTGGAGGCAGCTCTTGATTCCAATGTATATATCCCGCATTTATGCTATCACCCGGATCTTGCGCCAATAGGGGCATGCAGATTGTGCGTGGTTGAGATCGATGGCATGGAAGGCCTTCAGACTTCATGTACCACGCCCGCTGTTGAAGGCATGATAGTTAAAACAAGATCGGAGAAAGTAGATAAGTCACGAAAGCTAGCTATGGAACTTTTGCTTGCCGGTCATCCCCCGGATTGCGAAACATGCGTTAAATATCTTAATTGTGAACTCCAGTCGTTGAAGCAATATATTGTAGGCGATCATTTAAGGGTCAGAACGAGATCAAAACTGTTACCTGTAAATATGGATAATCCGATCTTTTTACATGATCCCAATAAATGTGTCTTATGCGGACGGTGTGTAAGGGCATGCCATGAACTTAGGGGGGTTGGGGTTCTATTTTATAAAAAGAGACAAAAGGAAACATATATTGGTACAGCTTCCGGTCTTCCGCTTTTTGATTCAGGGTGCAGATTCTGCGGGGCCTGCGCTGAGGTCTGCCCTACGGGCGCAATAATGGACAAGGAAGAATTCGCGAAAGGGAAAAGCCGCAAGGAGGCCATTGTCCCATGCAGATACACATGTCCCGTAGAAATTGATGTCCCGAGATATCTTCGTTTTATAAGAGAAAAGAATTATTCAGCAGCGACTGCAGTAATACGCGAGAAAGTGCCATTCCCTAAAATACTTGGGTATGTATGCGATCACCCTTGTGAGGAGGTGTGCAGAAGGGGAGAAATTAATCAGCCTATTTCAATAAGGAATCTTAAACGCTATGCAGCCGAACATGACACGGAAAAACTATGGGAAAAGCATTTACAGGACAAAGAGCCCACGGATAAAAAGGTTGCTATTATTGGTTCAGGGCCTGCCGGACTTTCGGCGGCATATTATTTGTCAAATAAGGGTCATGCCGTGACCGTGTTTGAGACAATGCCTCTATCAGGCGGCATGATGCGTTACGGTATTCCGGAATACAGGCTTCCCAGAGTAATCCTCGATGAGGAGATAGCTTATGTTGAGAGCAGGGGTGTTGAAATTAAGACCAACGCACGAATAGAATCGATAGATAAACTTTTTGAAGATGGATATGACGCGGTCCTTGTTGGAATAGGGGCCCAAAAAGGACAAAAGCTTTCAATCCCGGGTGCCGATAGCGAAGGTGTATTGATAGGTGTTGATTTTTTAAGAGATATAAATGCAGGCAAGAACGTCAATATCGGGAAGAAGGTTATGGTGCTTGGCGCAGGCAATGTGGCATTCGACTGTGCCCGCGTAGCGCGCCGGATCGGCGCTCAAGATGTGCTAATTGCCTGCCTAGAACGCAGAGAAGACATGCCTGCAGCATGCGATGAGATCGAACAGGGCGAGGAAGAAGGTGTTTCCGTAAATCCTTCAAAGACATCTATACGGATTTTATGTGATAACGAGCAGATTAAGGGTGTGGAATTCCTTGATGTTGCGTCCTTCAGTTTTGATGAAGACATGAATCCACGAATTGAGGCCATTGACGATTCCCATCATATTATGGAAGCTGACACTGTTGTTTTTGCTGTTGGCCAGTATCCTGACACACCTGAAAGATTTGATCTTGATAAAACAGAAAGGAATTTTATAAAACTTGACACATATACTTTTGAGACGAGCAGAGAGGGAGTGTTTGCAGCGGGGGATGCTGTCACTGGCACTTCGTCAGTGATTCAGGCCATAGCTTCCGGAAGAAAGGCAGCTGTCGTAATTGACAGATTTCTTGGAGGTGATGGCCGAATCGAAGAGAAATTTGCACCGGTGTCCGAACCGCAAAGATATTTTGGACCTGCGGAGGACTTCGCAGCCATGACCCGTAAGGAAGAGACATGCGTGCTCCCTGAAAAGCGGTTGTTGAGTTTCTGCAAAGTAGTAAATGACATGGATGAAGAAACGGCAGAGTATGAGTCAAACCGCTGTCTGCGGTGTGATACGAGGCTAAATATTTCGCCTGTGAAGTTCTGGAGTAGTTACTAGGATTAGCTGTCATGATTGATTTGTCTGAAGTACATGAGGGTTCAAGGGCCCTAGAGTTCAAAAGGGCTCAAGGTTGCTGCGCTATGAGTCAAATCTCTATACGCGTCATGGTCTATACGGCGCAAAATATTTAGCATTAACTTGCGTACTCATTAACCTGATGAAAGCTGATTGGCAGGCGTAATTAATTATATTCGTACAAGATAAAAAAAGATAGATACAATTTTTTGAATTAAGGAGAAGAGTAATGGGCAGACTGGATAATAAAATCGCAATAGTAACCGGAGCGACATCAGGAATCGGTGAGTCGGTTGCTTTGATGTATGCAAAAGAAGGGGCTAAGGTGGCTGCGGTCGGAAGAAACGAATCGAAAGGTAATGAGGTGGTTAAAAAAATAATCAATAATGGGGGAAAAGCAATATTTATAAAGTGCAATTTAAGAAACATAGATGAAATTCCGGGTATTAAGGATTTAACTATGAAAAGATTCGGGCGCATTGACATATTATTTAATGCCGCGGGCGTACTGGTACATAAACCCTTTCTGGAGCACACCATGGATGATTTGAATCTCATATTTGAGACTA